>JAUIBH010000050.1 GCA_030427985.1 Bacteroidia bacterium
CGTCAAAAGCAAGACCGACTATTGCATTGTTCAATAGAAATGCAGGGTCTACACTATCACTGGTAGGATCTACAGTATTTGTATTGAGTTCATCAAAATTCTGCTCGCATCCCAATAAGCCTATCAGGATTACAAAAATTATGATTCTATTCCCTATATTTTTCATGATGTCTTATTTAAAATTTGACGTTTAGGTTAAAACCGAGACTTCTTGTGGTCGGTACACCTGTGGATTCAAGTCCAGAAACATTATCAGAACTGAAACTAAAGGAATCAGGGTCAATATTGGGAACCCATTTTTTAAGCATTGCCACATTGTTTGCGACCAAGCTTAGGGTCACCCCTTGTACTGGGGAATCTTCTGGAATAAACTTCCGGAAATCATACCCTAGGGTAACTTGTCTCAATTTCCAGTATCCAGAATTGTAAACAATGGGTTCAATCAACTGCTGTGAGCGCACAACTTCCCAATAGGTCTGGGATTCTGTTGCTACAGTATTGGGTTCACCAGCTTGGTTAACCCCTTCCCCTATAACTCCTGTTTCCCTTCCGGGAAGCGTCATCTTATGAAGACCATGTCTAGTGGCGTTGAAGTTTGTACCGGAAATCATCTTACCACCCAATTTGAAGTCAATCAAAAAGGACAGGTTGAAATCCTTGTATCGTACTGTATTTGTAATACCTCCAATCCATTTGGGCAAGGCACTTCCATAGAATTTGATTTCATCTGATCTTAGCGGTCTTCCGTCATCTGCAAAGACTTGTCTTCCTTGATCATCGAACTTATAACCAAAACCGGCCAATTGTCCGATTTCTTCACCAACAACTTGGTATAGGAACCCATTAAAAATGTGGTTACCTACCAAAATGCTTTCTCCTTGTTCTTCGCTAAGAAGACTGATCACTTTGGTCTTGTTGTAAGAAGCGTTGAAATTGAAGTCCCATCTTAAATCATTGTTTCGAATGGGCGTCAAGTTCAATAACATCTCAATACCGTCACTTCTACTTTCACCACTGTTGATCAACTGGCTTATAAATCCAGAAGAGTTTGAAATCTGAGCTGGAATAATTTGGTCAATCGTAGTCTTACGATATACTGCCAAATCCAAGCCTACACGGTTGTCGAACATTCTTAAATCGACACCTATTTCCGTTTCCTTTACACGCATTGGTCTAAGGTCTGGGTTAGGAAGTGTGGAAGTATTGGCTCCAGCAACTGGATTAGGCGCCCCTGTTGGACCAGGAAAGAAGTTGGCGTTGATGTCATAGAACAACACATCGGAGTACGGACTCACGTCCGTATCACTACCCACCTCAGCATATGCAGCTCTTAACTTACCAAGCGTTAACCATTCAGCACTGTCACCCAATAAATTGGAGAAGATAACACTACCGGAAACAGAAGGGTACAAGATACTTCTATTTGCTTCGGATAGTGTGGAGAACCAATCGTTACGGGCCGTACCACTCAAGAAATACGTATCCTTATACGATAGGTCAACCGCACCATACAATGAGTTGATTCCTCTTTCAGACAAGGAATAGTTTGGGTTCTTCACCCTACCATTTTGTACTGTGTAGAGATCACGAATTACGAAATCGGTTACGTCAACACGATTTAAATCTGCTCTTCTTCGCATCTGGTTTCCACCAACATTGTACCCAACATTAAAGTCTTCATTCACATCAACATTACCAGAAAGTAGGAAATCAACGTTGGTTTCTCTGTACCTTCTTGCGGTTTGCGTGAAGGTTCCATTAAAGAAAGGTTCTGGAGCAGCTGGTCTGGATGCTTGACCGGTTGGATACCCATTGTACTGTTGGGCACGTGACCAGTAATCCTGTCCTACACGAACCTGTCCAATCAACCAAGGCGCAAACTCATATCTCGCCAAAACGTTTCCAAAAATCCTATCTCTTCTAATTTCATTGAATTGCTCAGAAAGTGTGAAATATGGGTTGGTACGGTTTCTAAACCTACTGTACACAAACTCGTTGCCATTGGCATCGAACTTTTTCTCATCCAATAAATCCAAAGGCATGGAGTTGGCCATGTTGTACAAGGCCACTGAAATGGTGTTATCCTGCTGACCCACGTTGGGCGGATTTATGTTTTTCTCGTATGAATAGTTGATGTGAGACTCAATCGAAAGTTTATCCGATAAGTCATAGTTGGCTCCAAAGTTTACCGTTTTCCTATTGAACTCGTTGTTTGGGGTAATACCCTTACTGCCCAAGTTGGAAAGCGAAAGGTTAAAACCACCTTTTTCAGATCCACTTGAAATGGAAATGGAATGGGTAACATCTGTTCCGTTTCTATAAAATTTCTTAATTCTGTCACGTACTGGAACATAAGGAACCTCAACACCGTCAAAAAGAACCTGTGTCATTCCTGGCTGAAAGCGCTCACCAAAAGACCATTGTCCAGAGGTTGGGTTGGCAGATGTTGGCCTTACCCCGTTTTCACCTTGTCCATATTCATATTGGTAATCTGTAAAATCCAAAGGAGTATGGTCTGTAACATTAAGGTTATAGGTAACTCCTAATCCTTGTTGGCGTCCTCGGGATTTTGTGGTGATCATAATAACACCATCTTTTGCCCTAGATCCATAAAGTGCAGCACCGGTGGCTCCTTTAAGGATGGTCATACTTTCAATATCATCTGGGTTGATACTGGAAAATCCATCACCACCATCAGAGTACACACCACCACTGTTGGTACCTACTTCTGAACTTGAGCTACCTGGACTGGTACCAAAAGAAGTATTATCAATTGGAACACCGTTTACTACAATAAGTGGGTTGTTGGTTCCTGAGATGGAAGATTGACCACGAATCCTAACTTTGGATGATCCACCAGGACCGGAGCTCAATGAAGAAATGTTAACACCGGCCACCTTACCTTGAAGGGTGTTCATAAAGTTGGAAGATCTGTTTACATTGACCTCCTCAGCATCTACCTGGGCAATGGAATACCCTAATTTTTTAGTCTCTTGTTTAATACCCAAGGCAGTTACCACTACCTCGCTCAAGGCCTGGGTATCTTCTTGCAAAACAATGTCAAGACTGGTAGCCCCTCCAACGGGAACTTCTGTTCCGGCAAATCCAATAGAACTTACCACCAAAACAGCATTTGAACTCTGTACTGTAATCTGGTACATTCCATCAAAGTCGGCGGCCACACCATTGGTGGTGCCCTTTTCAATTACGGAAGCTCCAGGAATTGGCACACCATTGGAGTCTGTGACCGTACCCGAAACTGTCATTTGCATATCTTCCCCAGATACAGGTGAAAGACTTGCTTCCATGGGAGCTACATCGATTGCGCCCTTGGTCTTTAAAACAATTTGTTGTTTGTTAAATAGATAAGAAATGTTTGTTCCCTGGAATAGTTTGTCCAGTATTTCAGTAATCAATTTTTGGTCTACATTAATGGAGACCTTTCTTTGAGCATTTACTTTTCTGTTGTCATAAAAGAACTTGAATTCTGAAACAGACTCAATTTGCTCGAACACCTGCGCAATCTCTACATTTTCCATGTCCAAACTAAGTTTGGTCTTCTGGGAGTAGGAATTTGCATGTGTCGAGAAAAAGGAAACTATCAAAAAAAGTGCAGTCAGTTTCACCGTCAGCGACAAGTTGTTAGTTAGACAAGGCAGAGTGCTCTTGATGTAATTTTTCATACCTTTGTAATGTTTTTAGTTAACTTATTTTTTTTGAGTTAATAATCTCAATCGGGCAGATGTTGCAGCATCTCCCGATTTTTTTTATGTGCATTTATTTCATTGGCAAAATCGGTTTTTGGGTTATTATTCGAGTATGGTTATTTTATTTTTTTCCATTAAGTAATCAAAGTCTGTTTCAGCCACAAACGTATTGAGCACTTCTTCTATGGTCTCCACATCAAAAGTGGCCGTAAACACACGGTTTTCAAGTTCTTCGTTCTTGTTTTCGATGGACACGCCATAATGCCGTTCCAGTTTTTTCACTATATCCTTGAACTTCATTCCTCTTAGCACAAGTTTTCCTTGCATCCAACTGGTATACAAGTCGGTATCAACCTCTTCCGTTTCCGCTGTTTTGGAGTTCGTGTCCCAATGGGCAATATGACCTGGCTCCAACAACACCAAAGAATCAATCCCATCTTCTGTTTCATTTGTATCCAACCGAACAGAACCTTCCACCAATACGGTGTTGATATTGGCCTCTTCGGGATAGGCATTCACATTAAACTTTGTCCCTAGGACCTCAACATCCATATTTCCGCTGGACACTATAAATGGGTGGTTTTTGTCTTTTGAAACCTCAAAAAAGGCCTCTCCTTCCAAAAACACTTGTCTTTTCTGGCCAGGAATAAAGTTTACAGGGTAGCGAAGCGAGGATCCTGCGTTTAGGTACACATGCGAATTGTCCGAGAGCACAATATCAAAACGTCTTCCATTGGGCACGGACAATGTATTGTACACCAACTCCCCTAAATTTTCCTTTCCAGAGTAATCCAGTTGATTTCCGTTTCTTTCTCCTATTTTGTTCCCCTCCTTATCCAATAACTGCTCTTGTTTCTTATCTGCAGAGAGTTGAATTTTCTCTCCATTGTCAAAAACAATTACAATGCCATCATCTTCTATTTCATTTGCCACGGTTCTAGGCGAAAAATTGTAATTCCAATAAGCATATCCTGCCATAAGGGCCAGAAGCAGAACTGCTGCATACTTATATGTTGACTGAATTATATGTTTGGAACGATTTTGTTTTTTTCGTGCCAAATGTTTTCTCAAAACTTTATCCCAGGCGTCGTGGGCATCCATTTTCTGCAAACCGGATATATCACCCCCATTGTTGAAATAAGTTTCAATGTTACTATATATGGCTTGATTTTCTTCTGAAGCCAATAGCCACTTCCTGAGTGCAAATTTTTCGGACTCATCGAGCTTTGAAGTAAGTTTTTTGTAAATCAGTGAAGCGACTTCCATAGGTTTATATGACGTGGGTGGTATTCCCACCATTTACCTATATAATTACAAAATTGAAAAAACGGGTAGTGCCAAATTGTTAAAATGTCAATTTTTTTAGCAAAAAAAGGAGACAATCACAATAATAAGGCTAAAAAAATACGAACCACTAAGGTTGTGTCGAAGAATTTTGAAGGCTTTCTTTAAATGGTATTTCACTGTGTTTGTGGAAATTCCGAGGACATCCGCTGTGTTTTTGTACTGAAGTCCCTCCATCACACAAAGCTCAAAAACCCTTTTGCTTTGTTCTGGCAAAATATTCAATGCATTTTGCACCTTAATCTTTCCTTCTTTTTCAATAAGCTCTTGTTCGTAGGAGGTATCGTACAAATTTATGGTCTCATCTAATCTGCGGATTTTTTGCCCTGATTTCAGTTTTAGGAGACTTGCGTTCCTTATGGAAACTTTTATATAAGAGGGTAGATTTTCAATGGTGTGCAAATCTTTTCTGGTCAAAAGTTTGACCATGACATCTTGCACCACATCCTCTGCTTCTGGCATGTTGTGAAGGAATGTAAAAGAAAGAACGCACCATTCCTGATAGTGCTTTATAAATGTCCCTTTTATAATATCCTCGGTCAGATTCTTCATTGATCTTTTATGTGCATCAGTATTGATCGGGGTTAAAAATAAGTTTGATTATTTTTAAAAAACCACTCTAATATATTCAAATATTTTTGAATTCATAAAATTCACTTGAAAAATGACATGTTTAATGTTAATTTAACCAAAAAGCCAATTTTGTATATAATACTAACAGTTGTGAAGAAGTTGGGAGTGTGAAGAATGCTTTAGGCGGCCAAGCCTAACCCCTTAAGTTTTTAAACTCTTGGAATCCTGTTTGTTCCATGGATTCAATTGATATGAAGCCTTTCAAAAAAAAGACGGATACTTTTTTATCCGTCCCTAATTTTTTTCGTTTTTCCTTCTCAGCAATTCCTTTTTAATGAAGAAGAGCTCCCGTGACGTCTGTGAGCCAACGGAAGTGTTCTCCTCGGCTCGCCTGAACAAATATGGTACCACTTCCTTTACCGGCCCAAAGGGAACATACTTCGCTGTATTGTAACCATTATTCGCCAAGTTAAAGCTAATATGGTCGCTCATTCCGTACAGCTGTCCAAACCAAATTCTACCATCATTTTTGGAGATTCCTTCCTCTTTTAAGCTTTGGGAGAGTTTTTGGCAGCTCATCTCATTATGGGAACCCGCAAAAATGTCGAATACATCCAAATGCTCCAAACAATAGCGCACCCCTTCATCAAAATTGATGTCCGTAGCCCGTTTGTCCTCACAAATTGGACTTGTATACCCTTTTTCCAAAGCACGCTCCCTTTCTTTTTCCATGTACGCTCCTCGGACCAGCTTTACCCCTACACGAATCGCATTCTTCTTTCCAAAGGAATATATTTTTTGTAAGTAGAACAATCGATCCCATCGGTACATTTGTACCGTATTGAAAACCACGGTCCGTTCTGTGTTGTACTTCATCGTCATTTCTTCCACCAAGGTATCAATGGCATCCTGTATCCAGGACTCTTCGGCATCCACCATGATCTTTAGGAATTTTGTTTGGGCCACAGCGCCGCAGATACGGTCAAACCGATTCTGTATTCTCTTCCATTCCAGCACCTCATCTGGATTTAGATCGGTCTGGTTGGAAACCTTTTCATAAATTTTAAAACGCCCCATCCCAGTAGGTTTAAAAACAAGAAAAGGAACTTCTGGCGAACCATCTCCATATTCACAAATCTTAAGCATGGTCTCTAAGGTGCCATCAAAAAAATTCTCTGTTTCCTTCCCCTCTATGGAATAGTCCAAAATAGAATGAACCCCGCCATTTTGAAACAAACTATTGACCGTACTTTCGCATTGGGTAATGGTTTCCCCTCCACAGAATTGCTCAAAAACAGTATACTTTAAAATTGGCTCTATAGGAAACCCGATGCGCAACAAAAAATTTGTTGTGGATTTGGCCAAATTGGTGAGCCATGCTTTTTTCACCACAGAAAATAGCCATTCCGCCTTTTTTAATTGTGTGGTTGATTTTGAAGAAAATGCAATTTGGGTGTTTTCAAAATTCACGGTGTTCTGCATAGCAAGCTTAAAATTGTTCCTTGGAAGATCTAAACCGGCAGGTAAAGTGACATTCATGAACAAGAGCATAAATGCCACTTTTCTACCGACGATTTAGTGTTAGTTTGGTTTAAATTTGAAGGTGGCCCGATGCTATTTTGACCCTTTCAGTCCGGGTTGGATAATTTTATATCCTTTCTCAGCTTTGGCTTTTTCTACCATGGCCTTAACATCTGAAAGCAATTTTTTGGCATCATAAATTATTCCATCCTTAATGGTATACTTCACCCCACCAGCACGGATCACCTTGTTGTCATCAGTAAGTTTTATGGTTCCCGTACCATACAAACTTTGCAAATTGGCCACCGGATTTTCTTCAACAATTACAAAATCGGCCAGTTTACCCGGTTCAATGGTTCCTATTTCATCGTCCATTCCCAAGGATTCCGCTCCATTTAAAGTGGCCGCTTTGATCACTTCCAGTGGATGAAATCCTGCTTCGCGCAATAGTTCCATCTCCCGTGGGTAAGCAAAACCGTAGAGCTCATAAATGAATCCGGCATCTGTGCCAATAGTGACCCTACCGCCACGGTTTTTGTATTCATTGATAAAGGTCATCCAAAGCTCGTAGTTCTTTTTCCAGGTCACCTCCTTTTCAGTTCCCCACGTATGCCAGTACGATCCATGCGATTCTCTACTAGGGGCGTAAAATTCCCAAAGGGAAGGCAATGTATATTCTTCATGCCATTCTGCCCTACGCGCCCTGGTAAGATCCCTATTGGCCTCATAAATGACCATGGTTGGGGAAAGTGTAAAATCAAGTTCGAGCAACTCGTTCATTACGCTGTTCCACTTATCAGAAAATGGAGGTGCTGATTGCGCCCACAACTGACCAGCCTCACCAAAACGATCCTGTTCATTTTGATAATTGTAGTCCAAGGAATAATCCTGGACCGTTCTATCATCAAACAAAGCTTCTGGCAATCCATACCAGTGTTCCATGGCGGTAAGTCCGGCCCGCGCACTATTCAACACATTCCATTCGCCAACATAGGTTTGGGCATGGTGCATTTTGGAACGCAATCCCAGTTTTTTGTTTTCTTCAAGGGCCGCTTGCATAATTTTTGGAGGGGCACCAAAAAATTTAATGCCGTCCGCGCCACTTTTTGCATTTTCACGCACCCATTCCCTAGCTTGTTCTGGTGTAGAAATCGGTGTTTCCGAACCGGCACCAAAAAAGGTAAAGGCCTTTATTCTTGGAGCGGTGATTTTATTGCTGGCACTTTTTTTCTTTTGATCCAATGTCCAATCCAGCCCATTTCCACTTCCGGGGTCGGCAATTGTGGTAATTCCGTGGCCCATCCACAATTTAAAGACATACTCAGCGGTTGTACCTTGGGCTTTTCCACCGATATGGGCATGGGTGTCCACAAATCCCGGCAAGATGTACATGCCTTCTGCTTGGAGTTCCTTCCCCCCTGGTTTAAGTTTAGGACGCCTTTCATCCTTGATTTTTACTCCGGGATACCCCACTGTTTTAACATCAACAATACGGTTGTTTTCCACCACAATATCAACAGGCCCAATGGGAGGGGCCAAATTTCCATTGATCATAGTAGCTCCCCGAATGATCAGTTGAGACCAAGGCCCCTCACCTTCTGTCCTTTCGGGCGCTTTTTCAATTTGTCCAAAACCACTCTGGAATAGCAATAGACACACCAATGACAGGAAACCGTTCTTTACAATTTTCATATAAGCTCTATTTTTAGTTTTGTATAATTTAAATCAAGATACAACCAAACTTTTGTTGCATTTGTCCTTGTATCATCTTTTGTATTGGGCGGGTTGCCCTTCAGCTGGAATGGTTTTTTCAATAAACTCACGAATATGCTCATTGGCATTCTCCAAGTCTTCTTTTCTGAGGTACATCATGTGTCCACTTCGGTATCCTCTCCAGCTCATTCGGTCCTTCAACTTACCGTTCAGGTCCATTTGCCAAAGATTGTACTTGGCATTAAAATAATCCGTACCTCCATCGTAATAGCCAGACTGGACCATTACATGGAGGTAAGGGTTCTGCGACATGGCCTGGCGTAAATTATCGCCAGTATTGTTACCACTTCTGTCCCATGGCCTAACTGGACCAAACATATTATAATGCAAATCTGTATCGTACTTAAGTACGTTCTTCATGTAATAATTGATAGCTGGGGTAAAAGAGTGCAACCAGGTGGTAAGCTCTGGAGAATAATCAGGCCGCTCACCAGCATCTTCCTTGTCCAATCCCAAATATCTGGAATCGAGCCTACCAATGGTATAGCCTTCATCCCTGAGCAACTCTTTCCAGAAAAACCGTTTTGGAATTCTAAGGTTATGTTCTAAAATCACCTTCTCGGACAATCCCGTGTATCGTGCCAATTTACTCGCTGTTGCCTTTCGTTCTGCATCTGAAATGGAACCACCTTTAGCCATGATCGGAATAAGTTCGTCCATAGTATACTTTTCAACCTCTGGTAACATATCGGTTAAATCCTTGGATTGAAGGTCGGACGGTAACTTTTTGTGAAACCAAGCCGCTGCCGAATAATAGGGAACATAGCTGGCCGGTTCCACTGCCGTTCCACGTTCAATGCCCAAGCCAGTGGGCGACACCAAAATTACCCCGTTCAAATACATCCAATGGGAGTTTTGAAGTTCCAGTGAAAGTCCAGAAACGCGAGGTGTACCATAGCTCTCCCCTATCAAATATTTTGGTGATTCCCATCGATTTTGACGGGTCACAAAAGTGTTGATCCAAGTGGCCAGATATTCAATATCGGGGTTTACCCCAAAAAATCGTTTTGACACCTCCTTGCTATCCATGGAGTCAATAGCTCTTGAATATGCCGTATTAACCGGATTGATGAACACGATATCCGCTACATCCAAAATGGAATAGGGGTTGTCTTTGATCCCATAAGGTTGCACAGGGTAACCTTCATCATCAATGGAAAGTATCTTGGGCCCTGTGTAGGCAATGTGCATCCAAACTGATGCTGAGCCCGGACCTCCGTTAAAGGAAATGACCAGTGGTCTTTTGGCTCTGTTACTCACTCCTGTTCGCTCATAATAGGTAAAAAAGAGACCGGCAATAATCTTTCCTTTTTCATCCCATACGGGTTGTTTTCCGGTTATGGCCTTGTATTTAACAGGCGCTCCTTTTATGGTCACTTGTCCGTATGTGGTGACAGTGGAATCCATATCGGTATTGAGCTGTTGTGCCTGCAAAGGTAAAACAAGGCACATTAGGGCAATTGCTAAAATTCGCTTCATTTTCATGTGATTTAATTAGGATTGGTTTCGGTTAAAGTTTCTTCAAACAGTTTTAAAATGCGCTTATACTGATCCGTCCAACTGGGTGGATCTTTAAAATTGTGGTCTTCCAAGGGGTAAACGGCCAGTTCCCAATTTTCCTTTCCCAGCTCTATCAACCGTTGTGTGAGCCTTACGATATCCTGAAAGTTGACGTTGACGTCCACTATGCCATGGGTCATCAACAGGTTTCCTTTCAGTCCGTCAGCAAAGTATATTGGGGAACTTCGTTTGTATGCTTTTTCATCGGTTAGGGGCTCATTGAGGATGTTGGAGGTATACCCTTGGTTATAGTGGGCCCAATCCGTTACCGATCTCAGGGCAGCACCAGATTTGAATACATCAGGTTCTGTAAACAGGGCCATCAGGGTTAAAAAACCGCCATAAGACCCTCCGTACAATCCAATATAATCCGGGTTTACTCCATATTTCTCAATTAATACTTTGGCCGCATCGGTAAGGTCTGAAAGATCTTTCCCTCCCATATGGCGATAAATTCCGGTTCTAACGTCCCTTCCATAACCCGAACTTGCGGTGTAATCCACATTAATGACCGTAAAGCCTTTGTCCACCAACAAATTATTGAACATATATTCCCTGAAATGGTAGCTCCACCAATAATGTACATTTTGGAGATATCCATTAGAGTGCACAAAAACCACTGCCGGTTTGTTGGGAAGGGGATTTTTTGGAACAAAAACCTGTGCATGGGTATCAACACCATGTCTGTTTTTGAAGGTGATCATTTCCGGCATTTTCCATTTATAAGCGTCAAAGGCCTCAGAGGTGGTAGTAGTAATCTTTTGGGCCTTTGTCCCGGGCTTATTTTCCTGAAGGTACAGCTCCCAAGGCCGGGTAGTGGTGGAATGCTTGATGGCCAACCACTTTTCATCCGGGGACATGGTCACTTCATTTCCGCCCTTCATTGAAGTCAATTGAACCATTTTACCGCCCCCAACTGGCATTTTGTAAAAATGGGTGATTCCCGGGTGCTCTTTATTGGCTGTAAAATAGAATGCTTTTTTATCATTGGAAAGTTGCAGGGTCTGCACCTCATAATTTCCTGAGGTCAATTGTTGTCTTTCACCATTGCCAATGTTTAGGGTATAGAGATGGGAATACCCGGTTTCTTCACTCTGGAAATAGATCGTGGCATTGTTCAACCAGCCCATTTCAGGAGTTCGGTACCTGCGGCCCACTCCTGGCCCACCAATCCATGCCTCATCATGCTGATGATCTAAAAGTGTAAGTTTTCCATTGGAGGGGTCCAGCTGCATAATCCAACGATCCTTGTTGTCCAATGACACCACATTTACAATGGCGGATGAACCATCTGGACTCCAAATGGGTGTACCAATATGCACTTCCCTATCCTTATTTTCCTGCTTTCGTTGTGCCCATTGGTCCGGATATTCTTTTACATATTCTGGAATTCTCTTAATGTCTGGAATATCGTGCGTTGAAATTCCATAAATGGTATCCCGTTCCAAACCATAAATTTTGGTGGTATAGGTTGGCGTATGTGATCCAACTTTTGTTCTTCCGGGAATGTCCTCAGTGTACCCAGAGCGGGTCACATAATTTGGCACAATTATGTTCCTACTAAAATCTTGTTGGTTAGCCACGGTAAAGATCACATAGCTGACCGTTGGATTTGCATTGATACTGGATATGGAACTTGATTTGGGGAGATAATATGGTCTTGGATTTTTTGGGGTTTTTGAATGGCTATCATTCTCCTTAAAAATGTCGAAAATGGCCAATTGGTCTTGTTCCAGCCATTGATCTTGGGCACTGACGTTCTCACTTTTGGAAACTTTATGGGTAATGTTGGTCAATTGCTTTAATCCTTGTCCGGCAATGGAAATGGAATAAAGGTTTTGTCCTTTTTGAAAAACCACCATACTTTCATTTTGGCTGAAAACGGGATTGATTTCCTGTTCTGCCGTTCCCACTATTATGGTTTCTTCCCCTGTCTTGGTATTTTTTATAAAGATGTCCCCATTTCTTTCGAAAAGGGTCTTTTTATGGTCTTTTGAATAGGAAATTTGTCTTTTTTGAAGTGTGTGTTCCAAATCACTGGTGATTGGATTTGGTCTTAGTCCTGATGTAGAAACCTCATAAATTGAATTCTGTTTTTTGCCGATTGGCCTCCAAGCAAAATATAGCTGTTCACTGTTTTCATCCCATTGAATATCTTCAGGGACTTCACCCAAGTAGACCGTATCTGACATTATTTTTTCAACAGACAATGTTTCATTTTCCTGTGCATGAAATATGAAACATCCAAGAACAGAAAAAAGAACTGGTAGCCTCTGCATTGGAATTCTGAAATCAATCGTCATAAAACACCTTACTAAATGAAGTTCTGCCAAAACCCATCTACCAAAATAGGAGTTGGGCATACAAAAATTTTTGCGAGATAGCATTGTGAAGGGCAAAAGACAATTGCATACAACAACTATACCTTTGCCCTTTCACACTAGCTAACTCAAACTAAACCACAATAAAACAAACAACTTGAAACTACTGTTGAGCAAATATTATACGCTTGGTCTTAATTCACATCCCAAAACAACTTCGTGGTCAATAAATCGCCACCAACAGAGGCTGCTGCACTTTCATAATTGGCCCTGTTCAGGGTCTGTTCTGAAATTGGGTATACGTTCCTAACAGGCACTGTTGGAACAAATGACTGTGGTGGAGCTTCAAGAATGGGGTAATCCAATCTTCTGTACTCTGTCCACGCTTCCAATCCTTGATTGAAAAGTGCCACCCATTTTTGCATTCCAATTTTCTGCTGCCAAGTGCCGGGGGCAGTTAAATAGGTCACAGCTGGATTTGCCAAATAGGCATCAGCGCTGTCTCCAAGCCCATAGTAGTCAAATGAAGCCCGAATGGCCTCTTCGTAATGGCCAGCGGCATCGGTAACCCCACCAATTCCACGTTCGGCAGCTTCTGCCAAAAGGAACTCAACGGTAGCATAATCCAAAAGAATCACAGGGGTTGTTGGCTCATAGAACAATGTACCAAATCTTGAAAAGTCAAAATAGGATACGGTCAATCCTGAAGGAGAACCTAAATACACTCCATCAGTTCCATCAACTTCTTGGAAATAGACGGTTCTTCTTGGATCATCGAGATCGTTCAAATAATCCACAAAGGGCTCTGCACCAACTAGGTCACGTCTGTTTCCCACGGCAATATCCACATAAAGGTCTGAGGTATTGGGCTGTGAGGCCAACATTTCAATCTCTGCAACATCTTCATTTGAGGTGAAAACATTGGGCAAACCAGCTGTTATGGCTTGTGTACCCAAGGTTGGGTCTGCATCTATGACCCGCATTCCCATTTGAAGAAGCAAGGAGCTTCCAAACTTTTTCCAACTGGTCACATTTCCATCATAAACAATATCCTGGTCCCAAGAACCCTGCCCTTCGTTCAAACTTCCCACAGCAGTGGTCAATCTAGCAATTAGATCTGCATAAATGGCATCGTCTTCATCAAATTCTGGTGAAATAATATCAACGTCCAATGCCTGTGAATAAGGAATATCTCCAAAGGATTCCACGAGCTTGGCATAGGTGTAGACTGTAGCAATCTCAATTATGGCCAATTTATTGGCGCTTGTTGGCAATTCACTTTCTTCAGTTTCTATGATTGTTTTACTCTGTTGTAGGTTGTTTAGGACGCCCATATAGACATCATCCCAAGTAAAGCTTACATAGTACGTGGTTCCCTCGTTATAGGTAACCGAAGACATCTGCTGAACAAACAATCTGGATATTTCCCATGGACTTCCTGTTGAGCCATAGGTAACGGAACTCAATCTATCCGATAGGTTTTTCATCGCATTGTTGAAAAAGGTTTCGGCTGGAGCTTCTGTAGCATTTTTAATGTCTACGTTCATATCTTCCAAATCCCCTGAACACGAGAAAAACAATGTTATTATTAGTATGATATAATAGTTTTTCATTTTCTAATTTTTTTTGGTTTAGAATTGAACTTGAAGGTTAACTCCTAAATTTTTAACGGTTGGTAAAACCCCATTTTGGGAACCTTGCAAGTTACCTGAGCTTAACCCTGCTTCTGGATCCGCATAGGGCAGGTTCTTGTGGATGATCCATAAGTTTGATGCCACCACTCCAAATCTAAGCGCTTCAATACTAAGCTTTTCCATAAATGGCATTTTAGGGAAATTGTAGTTCAAAGCAACTTCTCTTAGCTTCACATAAGATGCATCGTATACAAAATATGCTCTTGGAGCCATAATGCTTCCTGTTGCATTTCTGTATGAATCCATTGCTGTTCTAACCGTGTTGGGCGATCCATCTGGTGCAACACCGTCCAAAATAATTCCCCCACCATCTGCCAAGGAATTACGAATGGGGTTGCCCAAGTCGTTAAGACCCACAGACCACTTGTAAAGACCTGATCTATTCCCAGTGTTTATGTCATTGGAATACACATCGCCACCACTTTGTATATCGATCAAGAAACTTAGGTTAAAGTTTTTGTACTTCAATGAGTTGGTAATACCTGCAGTCCAATCTGGTGTAATATTTCCGATGACATTATTGGAAGTTGTGGTTCTTTCAAAAGTACCGGTGTCTTGATTGATCAACCGTTTTCCATCAACATAGATGAAATCGGTTCCTTGAATGGTACCATAAGGTTCTCCAACGGTTGCGTTGATGGTTACCCCGTTAACTGAACCCAATTGCAGATTGCTACCGCCTTCAAACAGCGACAATACCTTACTTTGGTTCTTAGCCCAGTTAAGATTTACCCTCCATTGGAAATCGCCTTCTGGAACAATGTTTCCATCAAGGGCCACTTCTATACCTTTATTTTCAATTTCACCGGCATTTACAAACTTGGAAGAGTACCCCGTTGCAGTTGAAATAGCCACTGGTATAATTTGATCTTTTGAATTGGTCTTGTACAATGAAAGATCCATTCCAAGTCGGTTGTTCAAAAAGCGCATTTCCAAACCTGCTTCAACACTCACGGTTTTCTCTGGCAACAAATTTTGGTTGTTCTTTGTGTCGTTTGTGCCATATAGTGGTACTGATCCAAAAGGAGTGGGCTTGTCCAATACATCCACCAAACTGTTGGCAGGAGCCGAACTACCTACTTCAGCATAGTTCAATCGGAACTTTCCAAAGCTCAACCAGCTGTTGTCCATTAAACTGGAGAATACAAAACTGGAAGATACCGATGGATAAAAGTATGTACTGTTCTCTGAAGGCAAAGTAGAAGAGTGATCAAATCTACCGGTTACATCCAAGTAAAGGAAGTTATCATACCCGAAAGATGCCAATCCGTAGAAACCATCCACACCTACTTTTTCAACATTCTCAATTGGGGCAGCAGGCTGACTTAGGGAGTTGGAAAGGGAAAATAAGTTTTTCAACACCAATCCACCATTGGTCTCAGCAGCAATGGAGCTAAGGTGCGTTCTACGAATATTGGTACCAAGAACCCCACTAATGTTAAGTTTTTCTGTAATGTTCTTATTAAAGTTCAACATTAAGTCGTAGTTCTCTTCATCATAGTTGATATTTCTCCTGTAATATCTTCCCACGGCTCCTGCAGTACCTTTTTCGTTTCTTTCTTCTTGTTCAAATGAATAGGTGTCCAAAGAGACCCTTCCCTCAATGTTCAACCAATCGGTGAACTCGTATTTTACGGAAACGTTTCCAAAAATTCTACTACGGGTATCATTCTGGTAGTTTTCATATACTACCCAATACGGGTTGTCTATGGTACCTCCCATAAAAGGATCAACGTTAAGTCCAGTATTGAAGTAAGCATCCTTAAGTTCTTGAACGCCTACGTTCATGGCCCAATATTTACGCATGGAAGAGATTACGTTTTGGGCATTGGAACCTGTTTCGTTACCTGTTCTGTTTCTACCCAAAGCATCGGTCAAGATATAGTTGGCACTACCCGAAACGGACAGTTTATCACTGACATCAAAGGCGGCGTTAATGGAAATATTATCCCTAGTAAGATTACTATTGGGCATAATCCCGTCTTGTTCAAATCGGGTATAGGCAATCCTATAGTTGGCCGAATCACTTCCTCCGGCAACAGCTACACTATTGGTAATAGTTACTGGCGTTTCAAAGAATGATATTAATTTGTCCTTTGGTGCTTCCCAAGGTGTAGGTTGCAAATAGGTTGGGGAACCTTCATAAAAAGAATCCCACTGATACACCATTAAATTGGAATTAAAAGGGGCTCCATAAGATCCATAGGCCGTTGTTGGCGTAACCAAGTCAATTTCTCCATCTCCATTGGCATCGGTGTCCACAAAAAAGCTATCCCCAGTACTTCCATATACCGCACCATAACCCGTACCGTATTCATATTGGAATTCTGGCCAGGTTGACTTGTCTATCCAACCTACTGTTACATTGGAGTTGATGGTCACGGTTGGTTTTCGCTTTGCACCAGAACCAGACTTTGTAGTGATGATCACCGCTCCATTTGTAGCCCGCGAACCATAGAGCGCTGTTGCAGCTGCACCTTTTAATACGTTGATGGATTCAATATCGTTAGGGTTGATGTCCGAAGCCATGTTCCCATAATCAAAACCACCCGATCCACTTTGCTGGTCAGATGTGTTGAAATTTGAGTTACTCACTGGAACACCATCCACCACAAATAGGGCCTGATTGTTCCCGGTCAAGGATGTACTACCCCTGATCACCACGTTACTGGATCCACCTAAGTTGGTATTGTTCTTGATCTGTACACCGGCTATTTTTCCGGAAAGGGCATTGACCACGTTATCGGTTGGGGTTCTGTTAACCTCTTCGCCATCTACCTCTTGTGTGGCATATCCCAAGGATTTCTTCTCTCTGGAAATCCCTAGGGCCGTAACCACAACCTCGTTCAATTGCTGTGAATTTTCCTCTAGGGTAATGTTAATGGCACTTTGGTTGGAAACAGGCACCTCCAAGGTCATAAAACCAATATAGGAAATGACCAAAGTGGCATCGCCTGGGACTTCAATGGTAAAATTACCATCAAAATCGGTTTGGGTGCCGTTCATGGTTCCTTTTTCCACCACATTGGCTCCCGGTAAGGGCTGCCCTTGAATATCCACCACTGTTCCGGTGACCAATTGCTGAGTTGGACCCAGCATTTCAAGGCGGTCACGCATGGCTTGTGGATTTGTGGAAGTTCCACCTTCCCTACTCTTTAACAGGATAACCTGTCTTCCTTTTATTTTATAAGTAATGTCTGTTCCCTTGAAAAGAACATCGAGAACATCTGAAATTTTCTTCTTTTCAAGTTTTAAGGTCACTTTCCTTTCAAGGCGAATCTGTTTTCCCTCAAAAAGAAATCTATATTCAGAAATAGACTCAATTTGCTCAAAGGCTTGTTCAACACTTACCTTTTCCAAATTCAAGGTCAATAAATCTTCTGCTGTGTTCGGGTTGGCTTGAATCTCAAAAAACGAAACAAATAAAATTGCGATAAGTTTCATTTTCAAGTCAAATTTAGGTAACCTCCAGAATGGTAAATTTCTGGTTGTAGTTTTTTTCATAATTTTGAGTTGATTTAAATCGTTGTCCTTACAATGTTTAATTCGCAATTCATAACTATCGGGGAATGTTGCCGCATTTCCCGATTTTTTTTTATGAATCTTTTTTACTAGAAGAAGGTTTATTTCATTGGCTATCTTTTTGGGTTAATATTTGTATGTGTTGGTCGGTTATATTATACTCAAGTGGGTGAATTTCCTTTATGGCCTTCAGCACATCTTCTATACTCTCTATATTGGCATTAAAAGTTGCGGTAAGCACCTTTTCACCGAGAGTTGTATTGCTATTTTCAATGGTTACGTTATACTTTCGCTCCAATCTCCTGGCCATGTTCTGGAAGGTTGAATTCCTAAAAATGAGTTCTCCTTTGATCCAACCGGTGTAAAGTTCCGTATCCACTTCCTCCATTTTGGCTGAACGTTCATTTCTGTTCCAAGACCCCATGGTTCCGGGAGTAAGCACCATATTATCCTGTGGTTGCAATGTATTGGTCATACTTACCGAACCTTCTACCAAAACCGTGGTTATCTCGGCATCTTCTTTATAGGATGATAGGTTAAACTCCGTCCCCAGAACTTCAACCGCTACGTCGTCCGCATTTACAACAAAAGGATGGGCCTTATCCTTAGCCACTTTAAAATAGGCCTCACCATTGATGAACACCTCTCTTTTTTGACCTTGCAGAAACTTTATCGGATACCGCATTGTTGTTCCAGAGTTTAGATTCACCACTGTTCCGTCTGACAGTTCTACATTGAACATTTCTCCATTGGGAACTTCCAGCTCATTGTACACAAGCGCATCAATGTCCGCATCTGAACGATAATGGAGTGTGTTACCTTCTTGCTCTGCAATGATTTCGCCTGAAGCAGAAACAATTGACCTATTTTCAGATTGATCAATCATTTTTACTCCATTGTTTTCCATGATCAATATGACGTTTGCATCAGAAATTTCTGGTTGCAACTCCAATGTTTTTCCTGTTTGAAAAAAATAGGTGAGTGCAAAAATTCCAATAAATATGGCGGCATACTTTATAGCAGATTTCCATAAAGGAACTACATTTTTTTCCTCTTCTTCATCTTCAAGTTTGTCTTTGAGCTCTTTTAATTCCTTATCGGTATCAAGCTCGGCCATAAAATCCAATGCCTCTTCCGCCAAACCATTATGAAACAAGGTTTTGATTATGTCCCTTTCTTCCTCCGACACATCCCTCAAATCTTGCAAATCCAGTTTACCGGACGCTTTGATTGATTCCAGAACTCTCTTCAATCTTTCTTCTTTGGACATATTTGTTTTGTTGTTACATAATAATGTTGTGGCTTTTGCCAAATAGGGTGACAAAAATTTTGACTTTTTGCCATTTGCACTTATTAAGTGCAAATGGCATGTGAATCAATTAAAAAGCAACTACCTGATTTAGAGCAAATTTTTCAATTATTTTCCTTCTCTTTCTTTCTTCTGCTTGTTCACCATCTCCTCAACATCCTTGAGCAATTGTTTGGCATCGTACACAATTCCATCCTTAATGGTATATTCAATGCCTCCAACTCGTTCCACTTTGGCAGTTTCATCATTCAGACGAACGGCGCCGGTTGCATAAAGCACTTTTAAGTTCTGCAATGGGTTTTCATCAACAATAATCATATCTGCCAATAAGCCTTCACGAATTACACCGTACTCAATGGGTTTTTTAAGGGGTTTGAAGATTTCTTCGGCACCATGCATGGTAGCAGAACGAATCACCTCTAACGGATGGAAGCCAGCTTCTTGCAACATCTCAAGCTCCAAAATGGTACCGAATCCGTACAATTGGTAGATAAACCCAGAATCTGAACCCACGGTAACTTTACCACCCATGTTCTTGTATTCGTTCAAAAATTGCATCCACACCTGATAGTATTTTTTCCAGGCCACCTCATCTTCTGTGGTCCAGTCGAACCAATAGGCACCATGGCTTGTACGGCTAGGTGAGAAGAAATCCATCAATGAAGGCAAGGTGTACTTCTCGTGCCAGTCTGCATTTCTGGCCCGCATAACATCCCTTCCGGCGGAGTAGATGGTCATTGTGGGGTTTATATAAAAATCCAAGTCCGAAAACTCATCCAAAAGTGCATTCCATTTTTCCCCATTTGGTTTTACCAAATTCCATTGGCGTGCCACTTGTCCAAATCGATGTTGTTCATCACCATAATTAATGTCAACAGGCCATGGTTGCACATCATGGTTTTCGTACATGGACTCAAATAATCCATAGAAGTGTGTCATACTGGTCAGTCCCAATCTTGCTGCGTCGATGGCGTTCATTTGGGCCACGCCGCTTTGTCCAAGGTGGGCTGTACTTCCCATTCCCAAGGAATTGGCTTCATCCAAAACCGCTTTCATGATTTCTGGACGATGCGATCCCAATTTTAATCCATCTACACCCTTTTTCTTGGCATAACGCACCCATTCCCGGGCATCTTCTGGGGTAAGGATTTTTTTGTTCTCCCACTCTTTTCCGGTTCCAATTCGGTGAAAGGAAACCATTCTTGGTGCCACAATCTCGTTCTTGGCACTTCTTTCGCGTTCATTGAGCGACCATTCCAATTCTCCAAAGGGCACTCCCCTTACCGTGGTTACGCCATTGGCCATCCACAATTTATACACGTACTCTGCCTCTGGCGCCTTTGGCTTGCCTCCGGTGTGCACGTGAAGGTCAATAATTCCCGGCATTACGTATTTTCCAGTGGCATCAATCTCTTTGGTATTCCCTGTTCCAATTTTAGGTCGTTTTGATTCATCAATAGGTACTTTTGGGGCACCTACCCTGGCAATATCCACAATTTTATTGTTCTCAATTACAATATCCACCGGCCCGGCCGCTGGTCCTCCCGTACCATCTATTAAGGTGGCACCTCGAATTATTAGGCGATTGAACGGACCTTCACCTTCACCTGGTTTACGATCGGGCGCTCCGATCGTTTGTGCTGCCACCAACATGGGCAGGAGCAATACAATTGTTAGTAAAAAACGCTTCATAAAAAAAGTTTTAATAATGATGATTAAAAAGTAAATGATGTTCGGTTGGTTTTGAGTGCTTGAAAAGCAACAATTTTGATTCGGCCGTCTTCAGTTTTTCTATTCATTTTTCAGCAGCTGAATCTATTGGAAAAAGAATTTTTCACATCCCTGCCCCCACAGAAGGGTATTGAATCCTTCCGTTTTGTTGGCATGCTGTTTTGCTTCATTAATAATGAAGTCGATGTACTATCGGTTTGAAATCGTAAAAAGTTTGGGCACTTGAGGGAAGTAGTTTTAAAATTCTTCACATTACATAGAATTAAGTTTTCAATTATATGTTGTGAAAATTTTTAATACGGGTGACAAAGGGTGATTTTTTTTTTGAAATAATAATTTTTTATCTTAATCCGATGAACACTTAACATTTTCTTGATATTATCTTAAATTTAAGTGTTCAAAATAATATGAAGAAAGTGTCCCCCACCAGAACAGAAAATTTTGAGCTCCTCTTTAAGGAACACTATGAGCTTTTGTGCCTAGTGTCTTTTGCCATTGTAAAGGACAAAGATGCAGCAAAGGATATTGTGCAAGATTTCTTTATTTCCTATTGGCAAAAAAGAAACACCGTTTCCTTTCGGGTTTCGTTTCGGGCGTATGCCGTAAAGGCTGTTAAAAACCTTAGTTTACTTGCTGTAAAAAAAGCCATTAAAGAAAGATCAATGATCAATGATCTCAATATCCCTGAATATGAGGTCCAAAATTTATTGAGCAAGGAAAAAGAGCGAAAGGAAATATTTGAAATCCTTGATAAATTACCCGAGAAGCGTAGAAAGATTTTTATTTCCTCTGTTTTGGAAGGCCATAGTTATGGTGAGGTTGCTCTAGCCAGTGGTGTTTCCATAAATACGGTAAAAACACAGATCAAAAGGTCGTATGCTTTTTTAAGAATGCATCTTAAGGAATTCAATTGACTCCCTGATTGTATTTTAGAAAAATAAAAAAGCCGCTCAATTGAGCGGCTTTGTGTTTTCTGTGCGGGTGAAGGGAGTCGAACCCCCACGCCTTGCGGCACTAGATCCTAAGTCTAGCGTGTCTACCAATTCCACCACACCCGCAATAGGGAGTGCCCGCCTGAATGTTCCTCCGAACGGGCAGGCAAATATAAATCAATTTTTCGACTTGCAAACCGGCCTACTTAAAAACTTGTTTTTTGTACTTTTAGTGTCCTTTTTAAAACATATATGGAACACATAAACAACTACATCAACACCCACAAAGACCGATTTATAAACGAGCTGATCGAACTTCTAAAAATCCCCTCCATCAGTGCTGACAAAGCCTATAAAAATGACGTTTTGGAAGCGGCCAAGGCCGTTAAAAAGTCGTTGGATGCTGCAGGTTGCGAAAACACCGAAATTTGCGAGACTAAAGGGTACCCCGTGGTATACGGAGACAAAATCATTGACCCAAATCTACCTACGGTATTGGTCTACGGTCACTACGATGTGCAACCCCCAGACCCTATGGATTTATGGACCTCACCTCCTTTTGAGCCCGTAATCAAAAAAACAGAATTGCATCCCGATGGGGCCATTTTTGCCCGTGGCGCCTGCGACGATAAAGGTCAATTTTTTATGCACGTAAAGGCTGTAGAATATATGATTCAAAACAATACGCTGCCCTGCAACGTAAAGTTTATGATTGAAGGTGAAGAGGAAGTGGGAAGTGATAGTTTGGAGGATTTCCTAAAGGAAAATAGCGAAAAGTTCAAAAATGACATCATCCTGATTTCCGATACTGGAATGATCAGCAACAATACCCCATCCATTACCACAGGGCTACGCGGACTAAGTTATGTGGAAGTGGAAGTGACCGGGGCCAACCGCGACCTTCACTCTGGCATTTACGGTGGTGCGGCACCCAACCCCATCAATGTGCTTGCTAAAATGATTGCTTCTCTACACGATGAAAACAATCACATTACCATTCCTGGGTTTTATGATAAAGTAGAAGTCATTTCAGATGAAGAACGTGCCGAAATGGCTAAGGCTCCATTTGACCTCGAAGATTACAAAAAGTCATTGGATATAGGTGATGTGCATGGAGAAAAAGGCTATTCCACACCGGAACGCTTCGGTATCCGTCCAACTCTAGATGTCAACGGGATTTGGGGAGGCTATATGGGTGAAGGTGCAAAAACCGTCATCGCCAGTAAGGCCTATGCCAAAATATCCATGCGATTGGTTCCTGACCAAGATTGGCATGAGATTACAGATCTTTTCACGAAACATTTTGAGTCCCTTGCTCCAAAAAGTGTAAAAGTAAAAGTCACCCCGCATCACGGAGGGCAAGCTTATGTAACCCCAATTGAAAGCGATGGTTACCAAGCGGCTTCCAAAGCGATGGAAACCACTTTTGGAAAAACTCCGGTACCTCAACGCACAGGAGGAAGCATTCCCATAGTGGCGCTATTTGAAAATGTTTTTGACAGCAAGACAATCCTTCTGGGATTTGGCTTGGACAGCGATGCTATCCACTCCCCCAATGAACATTTTGGGGTCTGGAATTTTTTAAAGGGCATTGAGACCATACCCTACTTTTACAAATATTATACGGAAATGAAGGCCTAAATCTTTTTAACGTACTTGGTGATGATCACAATTTGTTGCCCATCTACCTTGCCTTCAATATACTCGGCATTCTCGTGATCCAGGGAAATCCGTCTAACGGCGGTTCCCTGTTTTGCGACCATGCTGGAACCCTTCACTTTTAGATCCTTTACCAAAACTACACTATCCCCATTTTCAAGGATGTTGCCGTTTACATCCCTATGGATGATTTTTTCGCTTTCATCCTGGCCTTCTCCCGTGGCTTTGGCCCATTCCAAAGCTTCATCGTCCAAGTACATCATACCCAATAAATCTTGGGGCCATCCTTCGGATTTTAAGCGGTTCAGCATGCGCCAGGCCACTACTTTAACCGCATCATGTTCGCTCCACATGCTATCATTTAAACAACGCCAATGGTTGGCATCTGTGGTTTCTGGATTTTCTATTTGATTTTTACAAGTGGCACTTATCAAAATACTGCCATCCAATCCTCCTGTAGAAACGGGTGGAACCTCATAAATAACCAAGTCGTCAGCAACACCGCTTAGTTCGCAAACACCCCCACTCCTTTCTAGCAAGTCTTCCAATAAAGCCATTTTTGAATATTTTAAAGTGTTGCAAACTTAGGCTTTTAGACAAAAAGCTTCAAAAGAAAAATCCACCCATTTTACACTGAGTGGATTTCATCAAACCGCCATTTCAATCATTAGGGTAATTGAGAATATCCATGTTTTGTTTTCCAAAGGAAATATTTTTCAAACAGTACTTTATTGAAGTCATATAACACATTGGGTATCATAACCGCAAAGTTCCTCGGTTTGAATAAGTGGTCACTAATAATGATCACTTCTTTTTTACCCGCATCCATCACACATATTCCAGGGATTTTACCCCAAGCTTTCTTTTTCAATTTATCTTTTCCTGCAGTCACCCTGATGATATTTTCGGCAACTATTTTACCGGTCTCATCAGATGGATAACCTGTTTTTGGGCCTGAAAATGGCACTTTACCCGGTTTAAATGGCAGTTTTACATCAACCGCAATACCGGCAGACCAGATGTTAGGATATTTAAAGTGTCTGTAATCTTCACCAACGGGCAAATAGCCTGCTGCGGTTGCTTCCAGTTCTGGGGAGTTGACCACAAAGTCCACGCCCACAAATGGAGGCATTAACATGGTGAACTTGCTGGGCAATACCTCATCCGAAGTAAGGGTAACGCTATCTGCTGTAACTTCCTTAACACCAACCTCAGTTCTATAGTGAATATTGAACATCTTCATAAAGGATTTAAGCATGGTCTCACCCCCGGTGATGCCATCTATTCCGAAGTGTCCCAAAAAGGTTTCTGGAGTAATCCAGTACAAATCCACTTTTTTCCTGATCTTTTGCTCCCTCAACCATTTCTCCACATTGAACAAAAACTCATAAGCGGCACCCATACAGCCTGCATTTTGGGTAGCTCCAATTACAATAGGACCAGGATTTTTCTTGAACTCTTCCAGAGCTTTTCTGGTTTTCATGGCACCGTTGGGGGTACCAATATAATGGGCAAATTCGGCTACGCCGGGAGCCACATCATATTTCACCTTGGGTCCGGTGGCAATTACCAAATGATCGTAAGCATAGTCGCCTTTTGTGGTATAGACCATTTGTCCATTGGGGTCCACTCGTAAAGCTTCTGCTTGCACAAAATCGACCCCTTTCTTTTCCAGAATGGTATCTTTTCTAAATGAAATATCTTTAATTTCCCTTCTTCCAAAAGGTACCCAGATCAGTGAGGGAACAAACAGAAATAATGGGGACTTGTCAATGACAATCACCTTGTGTTCCTTTTTCCCTTTTCGTTTGATTTCCAATGCGGCGGTCATTCCTGCAAAATTCCCACCAATGACTACTGTGGTTTTCATGATTGCGTGATTTTATTAGTATAAATGTACCACCCTATTTTCTGCTGGTCAGTAACTTAAGGCACATAACAACACCTTTTTTCAAGCACCTATTATTATACTATGCCGCCTACATTTTTGGGCAAAAAATGTAACAAATCCCCCAAAATCG
>JAUIBH010000142.1 GCA_030427985.1 Bacteroidia bacterium
GTACAAGACATTGAGGTGGCCCCTGGACCAAAATATTCAACGATAGCGCCTGTTCCTCCTTTTACGGTAAGAATTTCAGCTACTTTTAGGATAACATCTTTTGGAGCGGTCCAACCGGATAGTTTCCCTGTCAATTTAACCCCGATCAACTTCGGAAATTTCAATTCCCAAGCCATTCCTGCCATAACATCCACTGCATCTGCACCACCAACACCAATGGCCACCATTCCCAATCCACCTGCATTTACGGTGTGCGAATCGGTTCCAATCATCATTCCACCAGGGAATGCATAATTTTCCAAAACCACTTGGTGAATAATACCGGCTCCGGGTTTCCAGAACCCAATGCCATATTTATTGGAAACGGACCCCAAGAAATCAAAAACTTCCTTACTGGTCTCGTTGGCATGTTTTAAATCTGATGCGGCTCCTTCTTTGGCCAAGATCAAGTGATCGCAATGAACCGTAGTGGGCACGGCCACTTTATCTTTACCTGCTTGCATAAATTGCAACAATGCCATTTGCGCTGTTGCATCTTGACAGGCTATTCTATCTGGGGCAAAATCAACATAATCCTTTCCTCTGATAAATTCCTTGGTGGGCATTCCATCCCATAAATGTGAATACAATATTTTTTCAGCAAGGGTAAGCGGTTTTCCCACCAGCTCACGGGCTTTGTCCACGCGTTCCCCCATGGAAGCATAGACGCCCTTAATCATGTCAATATCAAATGCCATTCTATAATCGTGTTTTAAGATTTTAGTAATTTGGTAAATTTACTAAAATACCTACGATTTCGGAATTAGAATCGGCTTAAATAGTAGCGAAGATTTGATATTTACAACAATTCGGAAATAATTCTTTCTTCTGAAATCCCCTCGGCTTCAGCCTTGTAGTTTTTTAGGATTCTGTGGCGGAGGATTCCCAATGACACCGCTTTTACATCCTCAATGTCAGGAGAAAATTTTCCGTTAATGGCAGCATGGGCCTTAGCGGCCAACACTAAATTCTGGGATGCCCTGGGCCCTGCACCCCAATCCACATAATTGTTGACAAAGTCGGATGTCCCCTCAAGACCAGGTCGTGTACTGTTGACCAATCTCACGGTATAATCCACCACATTGTCCGGTACCGGGATTCTCCGAACCAAATGTTGCACCTCAATGATTTCATCTGCACTGAATAAGGTATTCAACTGAACCTCATCATCGGTGGTAGTAGATTTTACCACCTGAATTTCCTCTTGAATGGATGGATATTTTAATTCGATGGCGAACATAAAACGGTCCAACTGTGCTTCAGGAAGTGGATAAGTCCCCTCCTGCTCAATGGGGTTCTGGGTGGCCAATACAAAATAGGGACGGTTGAGCTTGTGTTGTTTTCCTGCAATGGTCACGGCTCGTTCTTGCATGGCTTCTAAAAGTGCAGATTGGGTTTTTGGTGGCGTTCTGTTGATCTCATCGGCCAAAATAATGTTTCCAAAAACGGGACCCATAATAAACTTAAAGTTCCGATTCTGATCTAGAACCTCACTGCCCAAAATATCACTGGGCATTAAATCCGGAGTAAACTGAATTCGTTTAAAATCGAGCCCCAAGGTCTGTGCAATGGTATTGACCATTAATGTCTTTGCCAAACCGGGAACCCCGATCAACAACGAATGTCCACCGGTATAAATGGAGAGTAAAATCTGTTCAATCACCTTTTCTTGGCCCACTATGACCTTGGCGATCTCTTTTTTTAAGGCTTGATGTTTTTTTACAAGATTTTCAACAGCTGTAACGTCTGACATGTACTTACTCCTTTACCCAATTGTTTGCAAAATCGCAGTCCTTGTTTTCGGTATTTACGTGGATATAGGTGTCTTCTATATGCTCATCCATCCATTTTTTGATGGCCTTGAACTGCTTTTCCCTGAGGGCCAATTCTTGGATTTTTAGATAATCTTTTGCAAAATCGGCCTTATGTTCATCATACCGATTGGAAATCTTCATAATCTTGAACTTGGGCGCCCCACCTCTTGGGTCGTCTTCTCGAATGGGTTTGGATATTTCACCATCCTTAATGTCCCTAACTTGGTTATAGAGTGTAGGGTCCATCTTGGTCAACTCAAAACGGGAATCAAAGTTGACAGGATTTCTTAGCAGCCCCCCATCAAACTTGGTCTCTTTTTCATCGGAAAAATTTAGTGCAGCCTCAGCAAAGGTATATTTACCATCCAAAACCTGTTGCCGTATGGAATCCAGTTCTTGCACAGCCTTGTCAATGGATTCTTTGGGAATCTCAGGTATCAACAGAATGTGGCGCAAGTCCAGTTCCTGCCCCCTAATTTTTTCAATATAAATAATATGGTATCCAAAATCTGTCTCAAAAGGCTCAGAAATTTCACCTTCTTGAAGACTAAATGCCACATCCTTAAATTCCTTGACGAAAGGTGTTTCTCTAGTCATGCTATAAAACCCTCCCTTGGATTTTGACCCGGGATCTTGGGAATACAGAATGGCCTTCACATTAAAACTGGCATCATTTTCAAGGACATCCTGTCTGATTTCTTTTAGTTGATTGATGACCTTTTGTTTTTCCTCTGCTGTGGCTTTGGGCTGCTTTACAATCTGAGCGATTTCCAATTCAGCTCCAAAAACAGGTCTTTCATCTTCTGGGATTTTGTTAAAAAACTGACGTACTTCCTCTGGGGTCACCTCAATTTCCTCTACAATATTGCTCTGCATCTTTTCCGAGAGCATACGCAGTTTGTTGATTTCAAAGAGTTCTTGTCGAAAACTCTCCATATCTGGCTTGTTGTAGTATTTCAGCATTTTCTCAACGCTTCCAATTTGCTGGGTGAGCTGTTGAATCTGTCCATCGCTCTGTGCGTTCACCTGATCATCGGAAACCAATAAACTATCCTGTACGGCTTGGTGTGCGTACAACCGATCTTCCATTAATTTCCCCAAAAGGCTGCAACGGGTTATATCTTGGGTTGATGCACCTTGACTTTTTAAATCAATCAAGGTTTTGTCAATGTCCGATTCCAAAATCACATAATCCCCAATAACCGCTGCAATACCATCCAATTTTACCTTATTGGCAGTGCTTGTGGAATCACTGGTTGCC
This sequence comes from Bacteroidia bacterium, assembly GCA_030427985.1. Classification (GTDB taxonomy): domain Bacteria; phylum Bacteroidota; class Bacteroidia; order Flavobacteriales; family Flavobacteriaceae; genus Flagellimonas. The sequence continues at coordinate 3,115 of JAUIBH010000142.1, forward strand.
ATGGATTCATCCAAATCTTGGGCAAGCAGCGTACCGCTGGCAACAAAAAAGGCCATGGCCCAAACCGTTCTATTTATTTTTTTCATAAACCTCAAATTCATTCTTCTTAATGGCTTCATCTATAATTTCGGTTTCAAGTTTTTTTACATAATCCAACCTTCGCCGGTTCAAAATCAATTGTCGAATATCCGGAGCAATGTACTCAAAGGGAGCCGTGTCATTGACTTCCAATACGTTGGTCACCATTCCCAAATATACCTCTAACGAGTCTTGTAGCTCAAAAAATTGTGATTTTTTTAAGTAGGTATCCTCATTTGCGGGGGTTAAAGGAGGTATTTCTTCAATAACTCGTGATGCACTTACCCAAATAGAATCGTTAAAATGCATTTTCTTGAACTGCACTGCTATGGAATCCAAATAGGTTTTATCACTCTGCTTCCAATCCCTAATGCGCGCCTTTACTTGGTCCTTATCCAAAAATTGTTCAGACATGCCCACAAAGCGCAACTGTACCAGCTTCTCATTGAGCTTAAAATTTTCTTTTTCCCGTTCGTAGTATTGCTGAAGTTGGGAACTGGTCACTGCCGTATCCTGAGCTTGGAGCACCAGGGCCTCTATATAGGCTCTTGTATATAGATCTGCACGGTAGTTGGACACCAAACGATCAAATTCTGCTAATTTTTCTTCCGGCAAATTGATTTTTGACTTGGACAACAGCAACTGTTTGGAGGCCCAGTTATTGATATAATCGGTCACAAACAAAGTACTGTCCTGTTCAGACATATCATCACTTATAAGAGAAGCCATGTCTTCTTTATACAGATAGACATCCCCAACCCTGGCCAGCGGTTCCCGCTCTTCTTCCTTGTTAAAAAGACCCTCACAGGATGAAACCAACAGAGCACTCATGGCGCAAAGTAGGAAAAGACTATTTTTTTGGAGCTTAAGCATTTCGCAAAAATAACAATTACAGCATCCCAAACAAGTAGGTTCCATTCTCATTAACAGATTTTTAGTAGGCCCTCCCACCAAAGAAATTGTTACATTAGTACCAAACCAACCAAAAAATGAAGTACACTACGGAAATAGTTGTTGAACTCCCTCGCGATGAGTTTATCAAGAAATTGGATAATCCTGAGAACATGAAGCACTGGCAACGAGGACTTGAGGGTTATGAGCAACTTTCAAAAAATCCGGGACAGGAAGGTGCACAAATGAGCCTCAGTTTTAAAATGGGCAATCGCAAAATGGAAATGGTGGAGACCATCATTAAGCGAAATCTTCCCGAAGAAATGCATACCACCTACGATACCAAGGGCGTACACAACATCCAAAAGAATTATTTTAAGGAGGAAGATGGAAAAACACGGTGGGTTTCCGAAAGTGAATTTCAATTCTCAGGTTTTGGGATGAAATTGATGGGACTTTTGATGCCTGGGGCATTTAAAAAACAGTCTAAAAAATATATGGAAGATTTTAAGGCGTTTGCTGAAAACGGTACCTCTGTCCAAGACCTCTAACACTATGGAAAAAGCTTTAGATCGAAAAATTAAACTCATCTGGGATTTTAGAGGTCCCGGTGCAGCACATATCGCAGAACACTATCAAAAACATCTTGAAGAGTTCGTAATGATAGAAGAGTTGAAGTTTGATATTACGGGAGTTGAACACTTTAGTCCAACCCATAGTATTGCTTTTCTGGTGGTCGCCG
>JAUIBH010000143.1 GCA_030427985.1 Bacteroidia bacterium
CTGTATCAGGTTTCATAATATGGAATAATTTTAAAAGTTAAAATACGGTTTCGACATTTTACAGCTAAATTTTTTGCGTACCTCGTAAATATACATATATTTGGTAAACCAAATTGGTAAACCAATTATGCTATGATTCTAGACAAACTATTACTATTAATATTTTCTGCAATCCTTATTATAAGTTGTGGACCTAAATCGACCGAAAAACCAAATCTGGTACGAACAGTCCAAGAATTCAATGCTTTGGTACCAAATCTTAAACCTGGTGATGTGGTTACACTTGCAAATGGCACATGGAGGGATACCGAGTTGTTGTTCGAGGGAAATGGGACCAAGGAAAACCCCATTGCCCTTACCGTTGAAGAAAAAGGCAAGGTGACCCTGGAGGGAGCCTCAAACCTAAGGATGGCTGGTAACTACCTGCATGTGGAAGGTCTGGTCTTCAAAAATGGATTTACGCCCACCACCGAGGTGATTTCCTTTAAAAAAGATAAGAACACCTTGGCAAACAACTCCTGTTTGACAGCATGTGTAATCGATAACTATAACAATCCCGAACGCCACGAACCAGATACGTGGGTGGCCATATATGGGAAAAACAACCGCGTGGACCATAATCATCTGGTAGGCAAGGGCAACCGCGGTGTTACCATGATTGTTCGGTTAAATTCCAAGGAAAGTCAGGAGAACCACCATCGGATTGACCACAATTATTTTGGTTCAAGGCAAAATTTGGGGTCCAATGGCGGCGAAACCTTAAGAATAGGCACTAGTCATTATTCCAGGACCAACTCCAATACAGTGGTCGAATCCAATTACTTTGATAGATGCAACGGGGAGCACGAAATCATTTCCAATAAATCTGGAAAGAATACCTACAAGAACAACATATTTTATGAATGTACGGGTACACTGACCATGCGTCATGGGGAGAATACATTGGTGGACGGAAACATCTTCATAGGGAACAATAAACCCAGTACAGGGGGTATTCGGGTCATCAATGGCAAGCAAACCGTTACCAATAATTATGGTATCGGTCTTACCGGATACCGATTCAGGGGAGCCTTTGTGATCATGAACGGTATTTATAATTCCCCCATAAATAGATATGACCAAGCAAAAGATGCCGTTGTTAAGAAAAATACATTTATCAACTGTGACCATATTCAACTATGTGCCGGCGCCGATGAAGAAAGAAATGCGCCTCCCGTGAATTCCTTTATGGAAAACAATATTTTCTATAATGAAAACCGTGATGACCTATTCACGGTTTATGATGATATCAGCGGTATCACTTTTAAGAACAATCTGGTAAGCGAGAATATAAATACCATTGATGATGGGTTTTTCAAGCAGAATTTAAAATGGGAAGAAAACGGCTCAGGTCTATTGGTTCCGATGGATGCACCTGAAGGTATTGGGGCCAATTTACCTGAGCACATCTTGTCAAAAGAAGATACCGGGGTTTCTTGGTATTCCAAGGAAAGCGAGGACATAGCCCTCTCCTCGGGGAAGACCATAGAGGTTCCATCTGGCCTGAACACTTTGTTCGATGCCGCTGCAAATTCCGGTCCAGGGGATATTTTACTGCTTACGGATGAAGGTCCTTATACCATGACCAAGACCATAGCGGTACCACATCCCTTGACAGTGGTGGGCAAAGACAGCAAAAAATCCCTGGTATTGTTCGAAAAGAAATCCCTTTTTGAAATTGAAAACGGTGGCAGCCTATCCTTGAGAGGCCTACGTTTTGATGGCGAGGACGCCCCTGATAGAACGGGCAACTCCGTAATCACAACCAGTAAGTATTCAATGAACAAAAACTACAAGCTGTTCATTGACAATTGCGATTTTGAGAACTTGGATGTAAACCATTCCTACGATGCCATCAGGGTCTACAAAAACACCTTTGCGGATACCATAAGTATCCAAAACTCCAAATTCAAGACCATATCGGGAAATGTGATCGCGTTGGATAAAGAAACGGATGACATCGGAATTTACAATGCAGAATATGTTATCCTAAAGAACAACAGCTTTAGTGATATCGGAGGGGCGGCGTTGAGACTGCATAGGGGAGGAAAAGATGAAAGCACCTTTGGCCCCTTTCTTCAGATGGAGCACAATGTGGTTGACAATGTGGGACACGATAGTAGGAACAGGTATGCAGCAGCCGTCTCACTTTACGGAGTTCAGGAAATCGACATCAAGAACAATGTGTTCAACAATAGCAAAGGCATCAACATGCATTTGGTGGTGGGGGAGCCCATTGTAAAAGTGGCGAACAATAATTTTTATGGGTCGGATAAACTGGAAGTTACCGGAGATCAAAAATATACCGTTGAAAACCTTTGGTCCCTCGATCCTGGATTTTCGGATTCAGAGACCTACCAGTTAAGTGACGAGTCAGCTTTACGGGGTAAAGCAACAGAAGGTGGGGATTTAGGATTGATCAAAAACTGATGAGGACAAAAATCAACTTACTTGGCGTATTGGTAATGCTAGGGGGAATACTCTTAGGGCCTTCCCTAAACAGGGTCTCGGCCCAAGAACATCCCAATTTGGTCCTTACCAAGGCCGGGGTTGAAAGAATCCGAAAAGAACTAGGCTCAGTTCCACTTTTTGATGCCTCGTTAAAGAAAATCAAAGTTGAGGTAGATGCCGAAATGGATTTGGGCATTGATACTCCAATTCCAAAAGATTATTCCGGAGGATATACACATGAACAGCACAAACGAAATTTTCTGATCCTGCAAAAAGCAGGGGTGCTGTTTCAAATCTTGCAGGATGAAAAATATGCCATCTACATACGGGATATGTTGTTACAATATGAAGCCATGTACAAGGACTTGCCCGTGCATCCCAAGGAAAGATCCTATGCGCGGGGCAAACTCTTCTGGCAGTGCCTTAATGATAGCAACTGGTTGGTCTACGTAAGTCAGGCCTATGACTGCATCTACGATTGGTTGTCCAAAAAAGAGCGGAACCAGCTCGAAAAGAATTTGTTCCGGCCCTTTGCTGATTTCATCTCCATTGGGAATCCACAATTTTTTAATCGAGTCCACAATCATAGTACTTGGGGCAATGCTGCGGTCGGTATGATCGGGCTGGTCATGGGGGATGAAGAATTGATTCATAGGGCGTTGTATGGCATCGAGAATGATGGGCTGGATGCTAACGCTAAAGATAATGATGGCGGTTTTATCAAAACGGATGGCAAGGCTGGGTTTTTGGCAAACCTTGAAGAACCGTTCTCTCCGGATGGCTACTACACCGAAGGCCCCTACTACCAGCGATACGCCATGTATCCGTTCTTGATTTTTTCGGTGGGACTCCATAACATAAAACCCGAATTGGGGATTTTTGAGCATAAGGACAGCGTATTGATCAAGTCTGTGGATGCACTCATCAACCTATCGAATGTCGATGGGGAATTTTTTCCGTTGAACGATGCACAGAAAGGGATGTCCTATTATTCCCGTGAATTGGTCACGGCTGTGGATATTGCCTATCATTATGGAAAAAAAGACCCAAGGTTGCTGAGCATTGCTGAAAAACAGGATAGAGTGCTTTTGGATGATTCTGGACTATCGGTCGCATCTGGTATTCGTGATGGTGAAGTAGAACCTTTTGAAAAACATTCCATAAACCTTTCCGATGGCAGGGATGGCAAACAAGGCGGTATCTCCGTTTTGAGAAAAGAAGATTTGGAACTGGTCTTTAAATATACCGCACAAGGATTGAGTCACGGCCATTACGACAAATTATCGTTCATGTTGTACGATGACGGTGTCGATGTTTTACAGGACTATGGCATGGCCCGTTTTGTGAATATTGAACAAAAGGGAGGAGGTAACTATTTAGAGGAAAATACAAGCTGGGCCAAACAGACCATTGCCCATAATACACTCATACAAAATGAAACCTCACATTTTGAGGGGAAATATGAAATTGGGAGTCAACATCACTCCGAACTGTATTTATATGATGTTTCCAACGATGGTTTGCAAGTGGTCAGTGCCAAAGAATCCAATGCATACCCAGGTACCGAGATGCATCGGACACTGGTGCTGCTTGGGGACGGGGCCTTTGAACAACCCATCATCCTCGATGTGTTTAAAGTGGATTCCAAAACACTGAATCAATACGATTTACCCTATCACTTTTTAGGTCAGGTCATGAGGGTAAATTTTGAATATGATTCGCCTTCCAGTCTACAGCCTTTAGGAACCGATCAAGGGTATCAACATCTATATTTAGAGGGTGTGGGTAAGCCAAAAACGAAGAACGCTCAACTTTCATGGCTTCAAAATGGCAAGTTCTATACATTAACAACGCTAACCAACTCGGAAGACGAATTGCTCTTTACACGAATAGGGGCCAATGATCCGGAGTTTAACCTTAGGAGGGATGCCAACCTTATCCTCCGTAGAAAAAACAGTAAGAATACAGTATTTGTATCAGCTGTGGAACCGCATGGCAATTATAGCCCAGTATCGGAATTCTCGGTCAATTCCAATAGTGGTATTAAAGAGTTGGGTTTGGTCTATGATTCCAAGGATTATACGGCCATTGTCATTAAAAGTTTGAAAGGGAAACAAGCTTTATTCATTATTTCGAACAACAGCACATCAAAAGAAAAGAAACACACACTTACAATTAACAAGAAAGACTATCAATGGACTGGGCCCTACCATTTCATTACAACCAAAAATTAGAAAACTATGGAAACATTTGGATCAAGCAAGGAATTTTTAATGGACAACGAGATTGAATGGGAAGTTGTCGGGGAAGGGGTGAAGCGAAAAATCATGGG
>JAUIBH010000051.1 GCA_030427985.1 Bacteroidia bacterium
TGAATATTCAGTGCCTTCCAACACAAAATTGCTGTTGAAATCCTCCGAAACGCCACCCAAAAATGCCGTAAAGGGCATGTTACATTCTTTCATCAAATGGGCCAAAATGCAGGATGTGGTTGTTTTCCCATGGGTTCCCGCCACAGCCAAACAAAAAGTATCTTTTGTAATGATGCCCAGCACTTCGGAACGTTTTTTAATCTCAAAACCGTTGTTTTTGAAGTATTGTAACTCAGAATGGGCAGTAGGGACAGCAGGAGTATATACCACTAATGTTCCAGATTGTTTGAACGTCTCTGGAATTGCCTCCACATTATCCTCAAAGTGAACCGAAATGCCCCTTTCTTCCAATCCATCCGTAATAGGGGTCGCGGTTTTATCATAACCAGCCACGGGTTTTCCAATGAATTGGAAATAACGGGCCAATGCGGACATACCAATTCCTCCGATTCCGATAAAATAGACGCTATGGATGTCCTTTATATTCACTTCAACAATTTTTCAATTTCATCTACAATATGCTCCGTGGCCTTGGGCATAGCCATTTTTTTCATGTTGGCCCCAAGCTTATTCTGAAGCTCTTGGGAATCCATCAGTTTTGTAAAACTTTTTTCAAAGGCCGTGTCCAATTCGGTTTCCCGTAACATGATGGCAGCATCTTTGGCCACCAACGCCTTGGCGTTTTGGGTCTGATGGTCCTCCGCCACATTGGGTGATGGAATGAAAATGACCGGTTTGCCTACCAAGCACAATTCCGAAACGGAGCCCGCTCCCGCACGAGAAATAATCACATCCCCAGTAGCGTAGGCCAAATCCATCCGATTGACAAAGGCCAACACTTTTACTGAATCCGATTCATGCTTTTTGTACTCGTCATAATAGAGTTTGCCGCACTGCCAAAGCACTTGCAATCCCATAGTTTCAAAAAAGTGCAGTTCTTTTTCTATCAATTGGTTGATGCGTCTGGCTCCTAAACTGCCTCCCAAAACCAAAACTGTTTTTTTGTTTTCGTCCAAACCAAAAAATTCAGTCGCCTCTTTTTTGCTCGATTTCAAATCCACCAAATCCATGCGGATGGGATTTCCTGTTTTTACAATCTTTTCCTTCGGAAAAAACCGTTCCATTCCGTCATAGGCCACACATATTTTCTGGGCTTTTCCAGCCAATAGTTTATTGGTGATTCCAGCAAAGGAATTCTGTTCTTGAAGCACACAGGGAATCCCTGCACCAGCCGCCATTCGCAATAATGGGCCGCTGGCAAAGCCTCCCGTCCCAATGGCGACATCAGGTTGAAATTGCTTTACTATTTTGCGTGCTCTTAACAAACTACTTATCAGTTTAAAGGGAAACATGAGATTTTTCAATGTCAGTTTCCGTTGTATTCCACTTATCCACAAGCCTTTAATTTCATAACCCGCCTGTGGCACTTTTTCCATCTCCATTTTATCCTTTGCTCCCACGAACAGGAACTCCGCATTTGGGTGCCTTCGTTTCAGCTCGTTGGCAATGGCGATGGCCGGATAAATATGTCCTCCGGTACCTCCTCCAGAAAGTATAAACCTAAATTTGCCCACTCAGTACTTCTAAAGGATTGGTTTCATCTATGTCATAGGATTGCTCCTCTAAATTCTCTTTTTTGTTACTGGCACTCAGCACAATTCCAATGGCCATACAGGTCATCCATATCGATGTTCCACCCATACTGATCAGCGGCAAGGGTTGACCCGTTACGGGGAATAATTGCACCACCACTGCCATATTGATAAAGGCCTGAAAAACGATAGGCAAGCCTACACCAATCACCAATAATTTTGAAAAAACCGTCTTGGCCGAATGGGCCACCACCACTATCCGGAAGAGCAACAACAAATAGAAAAAAAGCAGCGCTCCACCGCCCAACAATCCATATTCCTCAATAATGATGGCAAAAATGAAATCCGACGTACTCTGCGACAACAAATTTTTCATCACGCTCTTCCCTGCTCCTTTTCCAACGATACCGCCTTCGGCTATGGCTATTTGGGCCAAGGTCAACTGATGCAAATCGTCTTTATCTGCCTGCTCGGGATGAATGAAAGTCTCTATCCTAGATTTCCATGTTCCGGCTCTATCCGGCAACACCTCGGGCGCTTTGAACAGTACAAACAGAAACATTCCTGCGAATACAATGCCTACGCCCACCATTGCGAACAAATATTTTAAGGGGTATCCACCTAAAAAGCAGAGTACCAACACCAAAAAACAGATGATGGCTGCCGTTGAAAAGTTTTCAGGCAAAATCAATAAAACCACAAGTGCCGTTGGCAACCAAAGGGGTAAAATGCTTTCTTTGAAGGTGATCTGGACATCTTTGATCTTGGTCAAATAGCGTGCAATCCAAATCATTAGGACCACCGAAGCCAAGGTGGAAGTCTGGAAATTCACCCCTACAAACGGAATCTTGATCCATCGATTCGCGGTAACACCACCTATCTCAGTTTCTACTGTCAGGGTGTAGCCCAACAATAGCAACACAATGGGCATGGCAATGATAGAGAGCCCTTTAAAGTAATGCGTAGGGATGCGGTGAACTGCATATATAATCCCGAAGCCTAAAAACAAGAGCACGGCATGTTTTACCAAATGACCAAGTGTGGTGCCATCGTCATTCACGTATACCAAATTGGTACTCGCGCTATAAACCGGCAAAAATGAGAAAAGGGCCAAAAGGGCCACGACGCCCCAAATGGCTTTATCTCCTTTCAAATTTTTGAATATTGCCAACACGGTTATTGGTTTTTATAGATTCTTTACTGCTGCTTTAAATTGATCTCCTCTATCCTCATAATTTTGAAAAAGGTCAAAACTGGCGCAAGCAGGTGACAACAAAACTGAATCGCCACGTTCTGCGATTTTATAAGCTACTTTCACCGCCTCTTCCATGGAATAGGTCTCCACCATCAAATCAATGACATTGCCAAAGGCATCTATCAACTTGGAATTGTCCATTCCCAAACAGACAATAGCTTTTACTTTTTCCCGAACCAAAGGCATCAATTCCGCATAATTGTTGCCTTTATCTACACCGCCAACGATCCAAACAATAGGTTTTTTAATCCCATCCAAGGCATAAAAAGTAGCGTTGACATTGGTTGCTTTGGAATCGTTGATATACTCCACATGATTAATTTTCAACACCTTCTCCAATCTATGGGGCACCCCCTGAAACGACTGGATACTCTGGCGGATCGTCTCCTTCCTGACCTTCACCAAGAGTGCTGCCATACTGGCGGCCATGGTGTTCTTTACGTTGTGTTGCCCTTCCAAGGCCAAAATATCTGTACTCATTTCCAAGGTTTTATGTTCTAATTCTATTTTTATTTCATTGTCTTCCAACCAAGCTCCTTCCTTCAGTTTTTGCTTTACCGAAAATGGAATCAATTTGGATTGAAGGGGGTGTTCTTTCAACCATTCCCGGATCACTTCATCATCTGCATCATAGATCAGGTAATCAGTTGAATCCTGATTCATAGCGATGCGAAACTTGGATGCGATATAATTTTCAAACTTATACTCGTAGCGATCCAAGTGGTCGGGCGTGATGTTGGTGAGTATGGCGATATGCGGTTTAAAATCCGCAATCCCATCCAGCTGAAAGCTGCTGATCTCCAACACGTACTGGTCAAAATCTTGTTCCGCCACCATTTTGGCAAAGCTGTCGCCAATGTTTCCCGCCATACCCACTTGCAATCCTCCATCTTTTAAAAGGTGGTAGGTGAGCATGGTTGTGGTGGTCTTGCCGTTACTTCCCGTGATTCCAATCAAGGTGGCATCCGTATACTTTGATGCGAACTCGATTTCCGAAATCACTGGAACGCCCTTCTTCACAAGTGCTTTTACCAACGACACCTTATCCGGAATACCAGGGCTTTTCATGACCACATCGGCATTCAAAATTTTGGACTCGGTGTGCTGACCGGACTCCCATTCAATCTCAAAATGTTCAAGAACTTCTTTGTACTTTTCTTTTATTTCACCTTTGTCCGAAACAAAGACCTCAAATCCCTCTCTCTGCCCCAAAATGGCAGTTCCCATACCACTTTCTCCTCCTCCAAGTATCACCAAGCGAGCCATCTATCGGATTTTAAGAGTGACAATACTGATGATTGCCAATAAAATTCCAATGATCCAAAACCGGGTCACTATCTTACTCTCGTGGTATAATTTTTTCTGATAATGATGGTGCAAAGGCGCCATCAAGAATATTCGCTTTCCTTCTCCGTATTTCTTTTTGGTATGTTTGAAATAGCCTACTTGCAACATCACCGACAAGGATTCGGCAAAAAAGATTCCACACAAAATGGGAATCAGTAATTCTTTACGAACTATAATCGCAATCACCGCAATAACACCTCCAATCGTCAAACTCCCGGTATCACCCATAAAAACTTGTGCTGGGTAGGCATTGTACCATAAAAATCCGACCAAGGCTCCCACGAATGCCGCTATAAACACAACCAATTCTCCCACTCTGGGCAAATAAAAGATGTCGAGATAATTCGAAAACTGAATATTACCGGAAACCCAGGCAAAAATGCCCAAGGTGAGCACAATGATAGCTGAAGAACCTGCCGCCAATCCATCGATACCATCCGTAAGGTTGGCTCCATTGGACACTGCAGTTATGATAAAAATCACCACAGGAATAAAAATCAACCAAGCATATTCTTCCAAACCGTCTCCCATCCATGAAATAAAATTGGCGTAATCCAATTCATTGTTTTTAAAGAAGGGGACATTGGTTCTTACCGCCTTGGTCTCTTCGCCAAATATGCGTTCCACTTCAAAATTTTCAGTGATTCGAGTACTATCCTTTTCTTTTATGGTCACTTCTGGGTGAAAGTAAAGCGTAGCACCCACTATCAACCCTAAAACCACTTGACCGGCAACTTTGAATCTACCTTTCAAGCCTTTTTTATCTTTCTTGAAAATCTTTATGTAGTCATCAATAAACCCAATGATGCCCATCCAAACGGTTGTAATAATCAACAGAATCACGTAGATGTTCTCCACATCGGCAAAAAGCAATACCGGAATCAAGGTAGACCAGATAATGATCAAACCGCCCATGGTGGGGGTTCCCGCTTTTTGTTGCTGCCCTTCAAGTCCTAAATCGCGAACAGTCTCCCCAATTTGCTTTTTCTGCAAAAACAGAATAATGCGTTTTCCGTAGACCATGGCAATCAACAGAGATAACAATACCGACATTGCCGCTCTAAACGTAAGGAACTGGAAGAGTCCCGCACCTGGCAGTTGGTATTCTTTCTCTAAATATTCGAACAAGTAGTATAACATATTTTAGACGTTAGATATTAGAATCTAGACGTTAGACTTTTTCTTTGAATTTTCTATTTCAATTTATTTGCCCAAACTGGACAAAGCTTCTTTTACTTCTTTTAAATCATCAAAATCTACCCGGACCCCATTGGTTTCTTGATAGGTTTCATGCCCTTTTCCGGCCACTAAAATGATATCATTGGCCACGGCCAACTTGCACGCCGTTTTTATGGCCTGCTTTCTGTTTTCAATGGACAATACTTTTGTGACATTTTGAGCTTCCACTCCAGCTTCCATTTCCTCAATAATGGCCGAAGGTGATTCGGTCCGTGGGTTGTCTGAGGTAAAAATGGCCTGATTGCTCATTTCGGAAGCGATATGACCCATAACCGGACGCTTAGACTTATCACGGTCACCACCACACCCCACTACGGTGATGACGTTTTCATTTCCAGTCCTCAATGCATTGATAGTGATCAACACATTTTTTAGTGCATCCGGCGTATGGGCATAATCAACAATAGCCGTAATTTTCTTTTTCGATATGTAATATTGAAACCGTCCATCAACGGTCTCCAATTCGCTCATTAATCGTAGGATTTCAATTTTCTCCAATCCCAAAATATCTGCAGTGGCATAAATGGCCAGCAGGTTATAGGCATTAAAATCCCCAATAAGTTTGGACCACAATTCGTTTTCATCCAACTTCAACAACTGCCCATTGAATTGTTTTTCCAAAATTTGGGCCCTGTAATCGGCATAGGATTTTAGGGCATAAGTATATTTTTTGGCCTTGGTGTTCTGCAACATCACCAAGCCGTTTTTATCATCAATGTTCACCAAAGCGAAGGCCGTTTTTGGAAGACCATCAAACAATTTTTTCTTAGTATCCCGGTACTCTGCAAAGGTTTTGTGGTAGTCCAAATGGTCATGGCTCAAATTGGTGAAAATAGCACCGGCAAAATGTAATCCTTCGGACCTTTTTTGATGGATGCCATGCGAACTCACTTCCATAAAACAGAACTCTACTCCAGCGGCATTCATCTTTACCAAATAATCATTTATGGTAATGACATCCGGTGTGGTATGCGTGGCAGGGTGTTCCGTATCATCCACCATCACTTTGATGGTAGAAAGAAGTCCAACTTTATACCCCGCTTTCTTGAACTGGTTATACAACAACGTACTCACCGTAGTCTTTCCATTGGTACCCGTAATGCCTACCAACTTTAAGTTTTTGGAAGGGTTATCGTAAAAATTGGAAGCAATAATGGCTAAAGCGCTGTTGCAATCGGGTACTTTCAGGTAGGTTACCCCATCAACCATCAGCTCCGGTAATTCTTCACACACAATGGCCCGAGCACCGGCGTCCACCGCTTTTTGAATGAATTTATGGCCATCGGTAACGGTGCCGCGCACTGCAACAAAGACATCATCCATCGACACTTTTCGGGAATCGAAATGGACTAGGTTTACCATAACATTGGTATCCCCGCTCACCGCGGAAAGGCTTACACCATATAATATGTCCTTCAATAACTTCATGAAAGCTCCAGTACTATTTTCTTTACTTTTTTAATATCCGTTCCTTTATCTATGGACTGTTTTTTCACTTTTCCATTTCCATGCACCTCAACCTCCAAACCTAAATTCTCCAACAAGGAAACCGCATCCATTCCCGTCATTCCTTTTACATCAGGAACGGTGTCATATTTTTTCTGCACCTGTGCATAGTATCTCTGATAGTCCTCTTCCAAGGTTTTTTCATCATAGACCTTCTCCTCCACTTCATCCACCAAAGGTGAAATGGCATGGATTTTCTGCGCCATGGATTTAAACACCGGACCAGAAACATCAGCACCATAATACCCCACGCTTTTGTCGGGCTCATGAATGATAACTATGCAAGAATATTTTGGGTTGTCCGCTGGAAAGTATCCGACAAACGTGGAGATATACGCCAATTTATCGGGGTCTTTTTCCACATAGTTTTTCTGTGCAGTTCCTGTTTTTCCGGCCATGGAAAAGTTTTTGGAGTAAAGCTTGTGCCCAGTCCCATGATTCTTCTCCACCACATTCTTCATGAGTCTCTGCACCTTTTTCACAGTCTCCTCAGAGCAGATGGAGGAATTCAACACCTGTCTATCAAACCTTTTGATTACATCATTTCCTTCACGAACCTCTTTGATCAGTCGCGGTTTTACATATTCCCCATCATTGGCGATGGCATTGTAAAAGGCCAAGGTCTGCATCGGTGTCAGCGATACTTCGTATCCGTGAGACATCCATCCCAAAGAAATTCCAGACCAACCTTTATCACCGGGGTACCGAATCACAGGGTCGCCTTCTCCGATGATGGGCAATCCCAATTTTTTATGAAGCCCCATGTTCATCAGGCGGTTCACAAATTTTTCGGGTTGTTCCTTATAATTTTCATTGATGATTTTTGCAAAGGCGGTGTTCGAGGATAACTCAAAGGCTTTGGCCACGGAAATTTTTCCATACCCGCCCCATTTGGAATCTTTTACAACTCCGTCATAAATTCGATATCTTCCTTTTTCTGTGTCGATGACAGTGCTGGTGTCCACCACTTTGTCTTCCAACGCTGCTACCAAAGACATCAACTTAAATGTAGAGCCAGGTTCATGGGATTCCCCAACAGCGTAATTCAGTTTTTCATAATATTTTCCTTCAGAAGTGCGCCCTAAATTGGAAATGGCCTTGACCTCTCCAGTTTTGGTTTCCATCACCACCACACAACCATGATCTGCCTTGTATTTTTCCAGCTGGGCTAAAAGTTCGTGATGGGCAATGTCCTGAATATTGATATCGATGGTGGAAACCACATCCAATCCATCTTGTGGTTCAACAATGTTGTCCAACCCAACGGGCTTCCATTGGCCTTTGGCGATTCTTTGCTTTAAACGTTTCCCTTCATGGCCGCGCAAATAAGACTCCCCAAAAGCACCATCCAATCCAACGCGGGTATAGTATCCATTCTCATCCACACGTTCGTAACCAATGCTTCGTGCCGCCATTTGGCCCAATGGATACTCGCGAACTACACGGTGCGTTTCAATAAATCCGCCTTTATAAGGTCCCAATTTAAACAGCGGGAATTGCTTTATTTTCACATAATCCAAGTAATCCACATTCCGAGCCACCAACTTATATCGGTTTCCATTAGCCCTTGCTTTGCGAAACAATTGTCGATAATGCGATGAGGGTTTGTTGAACAGTTGACCCAACGAATCCGAAAGTGGGCCGACATATTTTTGAAAATTAGCCTCAGAAACAGTCTTGGCATCAAAGCGAATCTCATATTTGGGCACAGAAGCGGCCAAAAGGCTCCCATCCTCAGAATACAGGTTACCACGATTGGGCTCAATGGTGAACATCTTCTCCGTTTTGCTTAAGGCGAGCTCTTTGTACTCCTCCCCTTTCACCATCTGGATATCCACCAACTTCACCACCACGGCAATGGACAAAACAAGCAGACCCCCGGCTACGAGGTACAGTCTGTTCATGATATTTTTTTCAGATATCGCCACTACTCTGCTGATTTTACTTTGATTTTCCTTGGAGGATTTTCGGATGGAACCAGACCTTGTTCCGCCACTTCCCTGCGTAAAGTAGATTCCAATTTTAATTGTTGTACTTGAGAACGGCCTTCCACAAATTCACTGCGCAACTTTCTTACTTCTTCATTCAAAGCTGCGATTTCCAATACTTTTTTATCGGCACGGTGACTGCTTGAAATCATCAAAGCGGCCAAAAAAGAGGCAAACAATAAAAACATCCAGTTCTTGGGGGCATCTCCGCTCACCAAAAACTTTCCTTTTAAAATGTCCAGTAATCCCTTTTTCATTTCTGTTCTCTATATCTTTTCCGCAATGCGGAGTTTTGCACTTCTCGCTCGGTTGTTCCTTGCTATTTCTTCTGCTGATGGCACAATCAACCCTCCTACTTTTTTTAGAGGAACATTGATGTTCCCATAAAAATCCTTCTCTGGCTCTCCCTCAAACCTACCAGCCCTTATGAAGCGTTTCACCAATCGATCTTCCAAAGAGTGATAACTGATCAAACTCAATCGACCACCTTGTTCCAAAACCTCAGGTACTTGGAGTAAAAACTCCTTGAGCACCTCAATTTCTTGGTTGACCTCAATACGGATGGCTTGATAAATCTGCGCCAAAATTTTGTTCTCCTTCATCTTGGGCAGAAATCGAGCTAAAACCGTTTTGAGCTGGTCCGTGGTTTTGATAGTTACCTGCGACCTGGCTTCCACAATGACCTTGGCCATGGCGTTTGCGTTGCGCAACTCGCCGTACTGGAACAAGACCGACGCTAAATCTTCTTGGGAATATGAATTGACCACTTCAAAAGCGGACAATTCATCGTTTCTGTTCATCCGCATGTCCAAATCCGCATTGAAGCGGGTGGAGAAACCGCGGCTTGCCTCATCAAACTGATGGGAAGAAACCCCAAAATCCGCCAGGATTCCATCAACTTTCCGAATGCCATAGAACTTTAAATACTGTTTGAGATATCGAAAGTTTTGATTGATCAGTTGAAATCGTTCGTCATCGATGGCATTTTGCAATGCATCTTCGTCTTGATCAAAAGCGAACAACTTTCCTTCTTCACCCAATCGTTTCAATATTTCAGTGGAGTGCCCTCCGCCACCAAAGGTGACATCCACGTACACTCCATTTGATTTTATGTTCAATCCATCTACCGATTCTTGCAACAGTACCGGATTGTGATAGGAACTATTCATCGTCGTCAAAAATCTCTTCTGCTAGATCGGCATAGTCTTTCTCACCTTCAGCCAAGACTTTCTCATACTTGTCTTTGTCCCAAATCTCTATTTTGTCAAAAACAGCATTGAGCACCACTTCTTTTTCAATCCCAGCAAAATCCACAAGGTTTTTGGGTATCTGCAACCTTCCAGAATCCCCATCAATAGCGACTTCCTTCATCCCAGCCACAAAGTTTCGAACGAAAGCATCGTATTTTCGGTTGATTTTGCTTTTCTTCATCACCTTCTGCATGAGAACATCAAACTCCTGCTTGGGATAGAGCTCCAAACACTGTTGAAAAACGGACCGCTTGATTACGAACCCATCTTTCAAAACAGGCAACAGCTGATTCTTCAAAGAAATGGGCAATAAAACCCTTCCTTTTGAATCTGCTTTACAATCATGTTGTCCGATGATATGGGTCACTAGAAATCAATTGGTTACTTATTACAACTCAAATATATAGATTTTATTTCCACATTTCTCCACTTAAAGACACTTTTGTTAATAAATTCCCCACTTTTCGGGCAAAAAGTGGGATTTTGACCTCGAGAACAGCCTTTCAAATTTTAATGAGCGGGAATCCCTTGTATTGGAAATCTTAAAAAAGTTGCGGCATTGATAGAAAAAACCTGAAATCCGTGTGATATGAATTGCCTATATTTGCCCCTCTTAGCACCAACTAACTATTGATGGAAGAGCATATCATTGAGGAAGGCAAATACCGATATATAGAAATGGGTGAGGGAACCCCCATGATTATCTTGCACGGTCTCATGGGTGGACTGAGCAACTTTCAAGGGGTCTCGGAATACTTTCCTTCAAAGGGCTATCAGGTATTGATTCCTGAACTTCCCATTTACGATATGCCTCTGCTGAAGACCACGGTGAAGAACTTTGCCAAGTTTCTGGAAGAGTTTATAGAGTTCAAAGGACTGAAGGATGTTATCCTTTTGGGCAATTCCCTAGGAGGGCACATTGGTCTGCTCCACACCAAAATGTTCCCGGAAATGGTGAAGGCTTTGGTGATTACCGGAAGCTCCGGGCTTTATGAAAGCGCCATGGGCGATGGTTACCCCAAGCGTGGCGATTATGAGTTCATCAAAAAGAAGGCTCAAGATGTTTTTTACGATCCCGAAGTTGCCACTAAAGAAATTGTGGACGAGGTTTTTGCTACGGTAAATGACCGCATGAAGTTGGTAAAGACACTGGCCATTGCCAAAAGTGCCATCCGTCACAATATGTCCAAAGATTTACCACACATGAAGACCCCGACTTGCATTATTTGGGGAGAAAATGATACGGTTACCCCTCCAAACGTAGCCAAGGAATTCCACGAATTGTTACCCGATTCTGACCTATTTTGGATTGAAAAATGTGGTCATGCCCCCATGATGGAGCACCCCAATGATTTTAACCGCATTCTGGAAGCCTGGCTGAAAAAGAGAGGGTTCTAGTAGTTAGACGTTAGATTCTAGAGGATAGACATCTGACGCTAGATGCTAGGACGTTAGCATTTTTTAGTTTTATTAATGGGTGTTTTTAGTATTTTACCATTGTCTAACATCTATTCAAAATGAAGATTACTTCCGCCGAGTTCGTCATGAGCAACTCCAATGTAGCCAAATGTCCCAATGAACCATTGCCTGAATACGCCTTTATCGGAAGGTCCAATGTTGGGAAGTCCTCATTGATCAATATGCTGATGGAGCGTAAAGGTTTGGCCAAAACTTCAGGCCGACCCGGGAAGACCCAGCTTATCAACCATTTTAAAATCAATAACAATTGGTTTTTGGTGGATTTACCCGGATATGGCTATGCCCGGGTTTCAAAGAAGGACAAAAAGACTTTTCAAAAATATATCACCGAGTATTTTCAAAAGCGGAAGCAATTGGTCTGCGGTTTTGTTTTGGTGGATATACGCCATGACCCCCAACCTGTGGACCTGGAATTTATGGAATGGTTGGGCGTGAACCAGATTCCTTTCGCCATTATTTTTACCAAGGCAGACAAATTAAAACCTGCGGTCATTGAAAAACAGGCAAATGCCTATCTGAAAAAATTAACGGACAGCGTTTGGGAAGAAGCTCCTCCACATTTTACCACCTCATCTTCCAACCGAATGGGACGAGAAGAATTGTTGGACTATATTGATGCCATCAACCAAGATTTTTTCAAGAATCAATAGGTTGGACATCACGCTCTCAAAAAGTAAGAAATCAGTAGTAATTACGACTTAAAAGCCATCTACAAGAGTTCAACGCTTCGTTGACTTTTTTCAACTTTAAAATGAGGTTATTATGAAAACAGTTTTGCATAAAGCAGACACCCGAGGTCATGCTGATCATGGATGGTTGAATAGCCATCATACCTTTAGCTTTGCGGGATACCAAAACCCAGAACGGATGCATTTTGGGGTCTTGCGCGTATTGAATGACGACCAAGTGGCCCCTGGAAAGGGATTTGGAACCCATCCACATGACAATATGGAAATCATATCCATTCCCTTGGAAGGGGATTTGGAACATAAGGACAGCATGGGCAACGTGGCAACGATTAAGGAAGGTGATGTTCAGGTGATGAGTGCCGGAACGGGCATTTCCCATAGCGAATACAACAAAAATGCCGACAAGGCCGTGAAATTTCTTCAAATTTGGGTGTTCCCAAACGAGAGGAATGTAGAGCCCCGCTATGACCAAATTTCCATCAGGGATATTGCAAAGAAAAATGCTTTTTACCAAGTGCTTTCCCCAAATCCTGAGGATGAAGGGGTGTGGGTACATCAAGATGCATGGTTTCACTTGGGGAATTTTGAGGCCGGCTCCACCGACTCATATTCCATAAAAAAAGAAGGCAATGGCGTTTATGCCTTTATTTTAGAGGGTGAAGTGGAAATAAACGGTCAAAAATTGGAGAAACGAGACGGTTTTGGCCTTTGGGAAACGGATTCATTTGATTTAAAATCACTTTCCGATAGCCGGGTGCTACTGATGGAAGTCCCGATGAGCCTTGGAAAAATAGGAAGGTAAAGCTTTTGAATCAAATGGGCTGTCTAAAATGTAGAGCTTCGTCAACCTGAACTTGATTCAGGTTCTCATAGTTGTTTTCATCAGCATGATGAGATTCTGAAATACCTCGCCTGCCTGCAGGCGGGGATTCAGAATGACGAGTTCCATACTTTTAAACTGACCCTTTTGCTCGTTTCTGAATCACATCAATTAAATCTTCCGACGATTGCAATGCATTTAATTCTTCGGTGGAAATAAATAGTTCCAGTTCGCCATTCCCTTCCATCAAAACAATGGGAAAGGTGTATTTGTGGCCAAACTTGCTTGCATAGGCTTTTGTAAATTCATCCTTGTGCAAAAAGGACATGGGTACACTACTTTGCTCTCGAAACTTCTTCCAAGTCTTGTTTTCGGACACCAACCCGAATGTAATATCACACAAATTGCATTCGTAAGTTGATGGACTAATGACTTTATGCATGCTATCCAATAGTGCATTGCGTATACCGGAATTGGCATTGTACACAAATAAGAGTTTTTGAATATTTTCGGTTTTCATTTTCCCAACTTGGGATTTACACCTACAGTTTATCCAACTCCATTTTTTCGGAAAAATAGTCGCAGAAATCCTTCATGGTAGCGGTCATCTTTTCATC
This sequence comes from Bacteroidia bacterium, assembly GCA_030427985.1. Taxonomy (GTDB): domain Bacteria; phylum Bacteroidota; class Bacteroidia; order Flavobacteriales; family Flavobacteriaceae; genus Flagellimonas. Next base: position 13,783 of record JAUIBH010000051.1, read on the forward strand.
TTGGGTGGCCTTCATAAACGTATCGGCCATTGTGCTGAGGGTTTGATGAAAAAATATTTTCATTTCATCCACCGGCATATCCTTGGTCCACAAATCAATCTTTAAAGACTCCCTGTTCTTGCTATCCCAAACCGACAGTAACATGGCTTTGGCCTCTTCGTTTTCCACACCGCCGTCCTGAGCTGACCAAGTCAATGCTTCAGGAACCCTGTTTTCATCCAATCCTACTGTTAGTTTAATTTCTGAAGTATGTTTTACCGCCATTATTTTCTGGGTTTGTAATTTGATTCTTTTAAAATTTCATCAGCAGGCAAGTCCAATAGTTGCTGCAAACTGATGTTGTTGTTTTCCATAAAGGCCCGTACAATTTGCCATCCCATGTACCTACCCAATCGTCCGGGCGACTCATTGTCCAGTTCCAAACCAAATTTGGAAAAGGGTGCTGGATCTAAAAATTTTCGATCCAATGCAGAATCAGTGCTATAAAGTAATTCTCCTTCCACAAAATAGCGCCAAATTTGCTCTTCATTAGCATTGGCCCAATCCATTTCTTCTTCGGAATAACCCATTTTTTGGGCATCTGAAATAAAAGGGAGCAGCCTATCTTTTAAGTAGAGCTCCTTACCATAATACACCATTCTGGATAAAAAAGTGCGGTTTCTGGGATACGTAAGCACTTTTTTGGAAAATGCACTGGCCACATCAGAGGTCAAAAACTTTTTATCGAGACCCGCAGCGATATATCGTTGGATTCCTTCATAAAAGTGATGATTCTCACCTAAATAGTTGTCCAGACCTATCAACAAGAGCGAATCTGTAAGGATAATACGGTCATTATAGCGAACATCCGAAGTCAGCGTCACCACTTTTGGAGCCTTAAAATTTGGGAAATAATATGTAATGTGTTTAAAAAGCGACTCCAAGCCATCAGATTCTTCTTCAAAATCACCAAAGACCTTGTCCACTTCTTCAGATAGTTCAATTTGTAGGGTATCTGATAATTTATTCACCCAAATGCTGTCCGGAAATTGTTCCGGGAAGAGGTATGGATATTTTTTCTTCAACTGGGGAATATCATCAGCCGATGCATTGGCAAATTCACGATCAAACCGTGAAATCTGAAAATCAACAGTAACTTTGGCAATTTCCTCTTCCGTTTTATCGGTTTCCTTGCATCCACCCAAAACAAGAAATAGCAAAAAAATGGAAGCAAAAATCCCAATTTGGGCAAAGTATTTCAACGACCTCTTCATTTTTAAGGTAACAGGGTTTAAATTTACAGGGCACAAAGGTAATTTAATGAATCTAAATAGTACGATATGCAAACAGAAAAGGTAATCGCCCACATTGTAGACTGGTTAAAGGACTATGCCACCAATGCCCATTGTAAAGGTTTTGTCATTGGGGTATCCGGCGGAATAGATTCGGCGGTGACCTCTACCCTTTGTGCCAAAACGGGACTGGACCTTTTATGTGTGGAAATGCCCATTCACCAAGGCAAAGACCAAGTGACCCGAGCAGACAAGCATATTGACTGGCTCATGGAAAACTTTCCCAATGCATCCCGCCAAGACGTAAACCTTACTCCAGTATTCGATAGCTTGGTAGCTGCCTTTCCAAAGGTTGAAACGGAAGAGGAACGCTTTATGTCTCTGGCAAACACCCGTGCCAGACTCCGAATGACCACCCTTTACTACTTTGCGGCCCTAAAAGGATATCTGGTAGCCGGAACGGGGAACAAAGTTGAGGACTTTGGCATTGGCTTCTATACCAAATATGGTGATGGTGGGGTTGACCTAAGCCCTATAGCCGATTTGGTAAAAACTGAAGTATACGAAGTTGGAGGCGCTTTGGGTGTAAACCAGGATATTATGGAAGCTCCACCCACAGATGGACTATGGGGAGACAGCCGAACGGATGAAGACCAAATTGGGGCATCGTATCCAGAATTGGAATGGGCCATGAAAATGGATGACGAAGGAAAAACCATTGAAGACTTTTCTGATAGAAAAAAAGAAGTTTTCGCTATTTATAAAAAGTACAATACTGCAAACAAACACAAAATGGTTCCCATACCCATTTGTGAGATTCCGAGTGGCTTAAAATGACCATTTAACCCAAAAAACCCAGTTTAAAACGAAAAAAACCATAGAAAAACTAGGGTTTTAAGAAAAAAATTACAGTTTTACGTCATCAAATTGTTATCTTGCCTGCTATGTTACGTAAGTAATTAGCTAACCAACAATTATAAATAAACTCAAACTAATGATAAAAGTATTGATTGCTGACAATCATCCCATTGTCAGGCTTGGTATAAAACAAGTGCTCGAATCCAGCCCAGATATTGAAGTCATTGCAGATGTTTCCACCACCTCAGAATTATTTGAAACATTAAATAATGTAGCTCCCGATGTTGTTATCTTGGAAATGGATATTCCTGAAATTAACGGAATTGCTACTTTACGAAAGATAAAACTGGAATTCCCAAATGTGAAAACCTTAATGTACAGCGGCCAATCCGAGGACGTTTACGCATTGAGCACCATTAGGGCAGGTGCTTTTGGTTACCTTTCCAAAACAGCAGATTTAGATTACATTGTATCTGCCGTTAAAAAGGTGAACGAAGGCAATATGTTCATCACCAATGAATTGGCACAGCGACTTGCATTTGATGAAGGCACACAGAAGCCTCGTAGATTCTTTAGAAAATTGTCTTCTAGAGAAGTAGAGGTGTTGAAATTATTGGCCAGTGGAAAACGAAACAAAGAAGTGGCCGAAGGACTCAACCTTAATGAAAAAACCGTAAGTACCTATAAAGCGCGTTTAATGAAAAAGTTGAACGTGGATAATTTGGTGGACCTATTACAGCAAGCCAAAGCTTTAGAACTCTATTAATTAATTAAATAACCAATCCAAACTAACTAGAGTTGATCCCGGGCAAATTGTCCGGGATTTTTTGTTTTAGGAAAGTACCCTGTTCAATTTGGCGTTCAACAATTTGTTCAACTGAAGGTAATTCACGATTTCCTCCAAAATCTCAGTATTGTCTCCATTTTGATCTTGGGTTTGTTCCTGTAATTTCTGAATTCGATTTTTGATCAAATTACATCTGAGGGTAAGAATGGTTTCCCCTACCAACTGCGCCACTCCATGTTTTTTCTCTTTTGGATAAATATCTTTTCGTTCCCAGTCGTGCAATACATACTGCTCCTCTTCCATTAAAATTGAAGATATTTCAGGAACCATTTCTTGGTCCAGCTCCGTCATAAAGGTATTGACGGCAAAAGCTTCATTCCCATTCAAGTTTTCAATGAGTCTATAGTAAATCGTCCTGAACTGCTCGTTGGTCAGCTCAATTTCATCTTCCTGAAGGTCCAAAAATACTTTTTCATAGACCTTGGCTTCAACAACTTCGGGTTCCAAGACCAATTCTCCCTCTTCATTTTCCTTCAGCACCAAATCTTCAAACTCTTGCTGTTCATTTCCATACAACAATAGTACTTCAATAATTTTGCGTTCCAGTTCGTAGAGCACATCCACCTTTTCAACAACTGGGTCGTTTTTGACCACCTCAAAGGCTTTTCGTTCCTCTTTCAGCTTTTTATTGGTGTCTGCCTGCTGTTTTTTATCGATTTGCGCCAAAGTATTGTACAACACCTCTTCCGAGATCTGCATGATCTTGGCACATTCTTGAATGTAGATTTCCTTCTGAATGCGATCAGGAATCTTACTGATGCTGTTCACAATATCTCGAACGGTGTCTGCCCGTTTTATGGGGTCATTGGCCGCTTCTTTGGCCAATAAAGAGGTCTTAAACTGAATAAAATCCTTGGCATTCTCATCCAAATAGAGCACCAAATCCTCATAGGTGTTGTTCTTTGCAAAGCTGTCCGGGTCTTCTCCTTCTGGAAAGGTGCAGACCTTTACGTTCATGCCCTGTTCCAAAATTAAATCTATACCACGGAGCGATGCGCGTAAGCCCGCAGCATCCCCATCAAAAAGTACGGTGATGTTTTTGGTCAATCGATTTATCAACCGAATCTGTTCTGGGGTCAGGGCTGTTCCACTAGAGGAAACCACATTTTCCACCCCATTTTGGTACATTTGGATGACATCCGTATAGCCTTCCACCAAATAGCAATTATCCTCTTTGGCAATGGCCTGTTTGGCAAAATAAATCCCATAAAGCACCTTGCTTTTGTGGTAAATCTCACTTTCGGGAGAATTGAGATACTTGGCGGCTTTTTTATCATTGCCCAAGATTCGGCCTCCATAACCCAAAACCCTGCCACTCATGGAATGGATGGGAAACATGACCCGTCCCTTAAAACGGTCAAAAGTTCGTTTTTCACCCCCAGTTTGCTCCTTTACAATGGTGAGTCCGGTTTTCTCCAGAAATTCAAGCTGATAAGCCTCATCCAAGGCCGTTTTGGTAAAGGCTTCCCACTCGTCCAAACTATAACCCAGACCAAACTTTTTTATGGTCTCATCCGTAAAACCACGTTCTTTAAAGTAGCTTAATCCAATGGCCTTGCCAGGTTCGGTTTCCCAAAGGGTTTCCGTAAAATACTTTTGCGCATATTCCGATACCAAATACATGCTCTCCCGCTCATTGGCCTGCTCTTTTTGTTCATCGGTCTGCTCGGTTTCCTCTACTTCAATATTGTACTTTTTGGCGAGGTATTTAATGGCTTCTGGATAGGTGAAATGCTCATGTTCCATCAAAAAAGCCACTACGTTGCCCCCTTTTCCGCTACTAAAATCCTTCCAAATCTGTTTTACGGGCGATACCATAAAACTTGGGGTACGTTCATCTGAAAAAGGACTCAACCCCTTAAAGTTGGAGCCAGATTTCTTCAACTGCACAAAATCACCGATCACCTCCTCTACCCGGGCGGTTTCGTATACGTTGTCTATGGTGGTTTTTGAAATCAAGTGGCTTTGTGTTAAACGAGTTGTTAAAGGTAAATAAAATCAAATATTTTGAAATAAGATGTTTTGGTCAGATCAAAAGATGGATTCATGAATTCCAATGTAAATAATAATATAAAAAGTTCCTTTTTGTATTTAAAATCAAAACCATGAAAGTAATTATCAGTCTATTCCTGTTTATAACATCATTTATGGCATTAGGACAAACCAGAAAATTCCACCGCTGTGAGACCGATGATATTACATCAGATATTTCCATAAAGAATTTCAATATTCATCAGGCACATCTGTTTAATGACAATAGTTATTTGATTGGAGAAGACACCGACCCTGATGGCTATTATGGGCTAAGAATGATTGTACTAGATCAACAAAAAAACAAAATCTATGAAACCAAGGGAGGTGATGATGCGTATTATATGTTTCCCTATTTTTTTGAGACCGAAAGCACCAAGGATGGGACTATAACACTAGTTGCCAGTGGTGCGGAGGAATGTTGGGGAACTGCAATATATCATATTAAAAAAGAAGAGGTTAAATACTTGGGGTATCTTGATATGTGTGCCATAGTGGATGGTGACTACCTTAGCATACCAAAGTATATTAATATAACCACTTCAAAAAATGAAATTAATTTTTCTTTTAATGACTCAGCAATTGGGCTAGATGGCCTATCGCACAAACTTGAAATAGAATATTATGATCAAAGTCGCCAAGAAAGAAGTGTGATTGATGGAAACAAGCTTAGAGCTAGATATAACTATGCAGATGGTGAGCTAGAAATAATTACCTACTAAACCCCAATTTTTGACGAGCTATAACCCTATTGGCCCTTTAAGATTTAGTATCTTAGAAGCGTAATGTATTATGCCCAATTTCTATGTGGGCATGTAACCCTAAATTGAGAATACCTAAAGAATACATGATGCAGAAAAAACTATTCCAATTATTCTTATTGATTTCATTTTTTTTGGCAAGCGGTTCCAGCTTGATGGCCCAAATGGCCGAAAAAGCCGCGCCTTTTTTTGAAAACGGTGAGGCGCAGGTTGTTGAGGCTTTTTCCGATCCTGGAAATTGGATTCGACATGATTTGTGGGTAGAAACCACATTTGATTCTGATGGTGATGGAAAATTGGACAGAATGCATGTGGATGTCACACGCCCCATGCAAACCGAAACCGAAGGTTTAAAATTACCCGTTGTATATGAATCCAGCCCGTATTATGCCGGTACTGCCGGTTTGGGAGATGGCATATTTTGGGATGTAAAACACGAATTGGGTGAAATGGGCAAGCCAAGACAGCACCCAGAGGTATTGCGCATTGGTGAACGTCCCGTAATTTCCAATTCCCAAATCCGAACTTGGGTGCCTAGAGGTTATATTGTGGTGCACTCTTCGTCTCCCGGAACTGGACTTTCCGATGGTGCCCCCACCGTAGGTGGGGATAACGAATCCCTTGCTCCTAAAGCTGTAATCGATTGGTTATGCGGACGGGCAAAAGGATATACCGAACGCGATGGAAATGAAGAGGTAAAAGCCTATTGGTCTACTGGAAAAGTGGGCATGACCGGTACCTCATACAATGGCACTTTGCCCCTTGCTGCCGCCACAACCGGTGTTGAAGGTTTGGAAGCCATCATCCCAATTGCACCCAATACTTCCTACTATCATTATTACCGTTCCAATGGATTGGTTCGGTCTCCAGGTGGATACTTAGGTGAAGACATTGATGTGCTGTACGATTTTATCCATAGTGGAGACGAGTCAAAGAGAGCAAGAAACAACAAAGTCATCCGTGACACTGAAATGAAAAATGGACAGGATCGTATCACTGGAGATTATAATGATTTTTGGGCCGAACGTGATTATTTAAACGATATGGGGCCCATGAAGGCCGCTTTGCTGATGTCCCACGGTTTCAACGATTGGAACGTTATGCCGGAACACAGTTATAGAATCTATGACAAGGCCCGGGAAATGGGTCTCCCCGTTCAAATTTATTACCACCAGAACGGACATGGTGGTCCACCGCCCATTGAAATGATGAACCGTTGGTTTACCCGGTATTTATTCGGAATTGAAAATGGTGTTGAAAATGATCCAAAAGCGTGGATTGTCCGAGAAGATGACGAAAGGGATCAACCCACATCCTATAAGGATTATCCAAATCCAGATGCTTCCGACGTTACGCTGTTTTTAACGAAAGGGGCTCCTGCGCGCGGAGGGTTATTGAGCAACAAGCCTGCAAAACAAGGACAGGAAACCCTTGTGGACAATTATTCTTTTTCCGGGGCTACCTTGGCAGAAGCTGAAATCACGGACCACCGTTTAATCTATGTTACCCCCACATTGAAAGAAGACCTCCATATTTCCGGCATTCCTAAAATTTCAGTAAAACTATCCAGCAGCAAACCGGCGGCCAATCTTTCGGTTTGGTTGGTGTCCTTACCGTGGACAGAAGGTCGAAACACGCAGATTACAGACAATATCATTACCCGTGGATGGGCGGATCCTCAAAACCATCAATCCATCACAAAAAGTAAACCTCTGGTGCCCAATAAATTTTATGAGGTCTCCTTTGATTTAATGCCTGATGACCAAATTATTCCTGCTGGACAGCAAATCGGATTAATGATTTTTTCCAGTGATAAAGAATTTACACTTTGGCCAAAACCCGGCACTGAACTGACCATTGATTTGGACGCCACCACCATTACACTTCCTGTGGTTGGTGGGAAAGAATCTTACATAAAAGCAACATACGCAGATGAATGAAAAAATGATGTAGCATGAAAAAATATAATTTTGATACGCTTTCAGAAGCAGTCAACACCCTTACCCAAGAAGAAGGATATACGGAAGATTTTGAGGCTGAGGACAACTTCATAAAAGCGCTGTACTCCAAAAAACAGTATCAACCGAGCGAACTTAAGATTTTAAGCTCCTATCGCTTTGAAGGCATGACCAATCCAGGGGATCAAACCACTGTCTTTGCCATTGAAGCCAACGATGGCACTAAAGGCACAATGGTGATGTCCTACAGTGCGGAACATAGCCAAAATGTAGAGCTCATTCGGCAGATACCCAGTGAAAAAAACTGAATTCACCCTAAAAATCGTCCGAGGGCTGAAGGCTGGTACAACAACCACCCTGTAACACTAAACCGGCTTTTATGGGCTTGAAGCACGGCATGAGGCACCTTCGCACTTTTAAATAGTACGCAACGGGAGGCCAAGGGTTCCACCAAAAAGCTTGAACCGTCTTTTTCAAAAATTTCCAGTTCTCCACCATCACCCTGTTTCCAATTGTCATTTAGATAAACTATCATGGAAATCATTCGGTTGCTCCTGTTTTCAAACTGATCTAAATGTTTATCGTAATGGCCTCCGGAAGGATAATGAGCCAAATGGAACTCATACCCTGAAAGACTCAAATAGCAATAGCGGTTAAACATATGCATGGTCTCATCCAAGAGGCTCCAATAGCTCACCAATTGGGCATCGCGCTGCCGGTCTAACCAATATGTAAAATCGCCTCTGATTTTGGCATCTATTTGATTATCGGAATGAGCACCGATACCTGCTTCACTAAAATTGGAAAGTTTATCAAGAAAAAAAGATTTGATTTCGGTATAAAGCTCGTCCCGAAGAAAATTATCGATAATCACATAATCCTTACTGGAGATGTCATCCATCCAGGACAACCAATCCTCCAAACCGTGGTAGGCGTTCAATGTTTCAAAAATGTGGGCGAATGTAGAAAATAAATAAAAGCAAAGCATTACTTAAAACGCTTTGGTAAGATATTTGCTCCTTACTTCATATAATTATTGATAATAAAAATTCATCCATGATAAAAAAGGTAACATTGCCCATTTTTATGTTTTTTCTCATTGAAAGTTTGAGCGCCCAACGCATATTTGAAACAACCGCAGAATACAATGCAGATTTCAAAGTTTTTGTGGTGGATAGGGAATATAAAGCTGACCTCTTGGTTTACAAGGTGGACAAAGACTATAAAGCAAAAGGTAATGCAGGGTTATGGTATTTTACCGATATGGCATACAATGCAGATATAAAAGTTTTCTTTGTAGATAGAGATTACAAATCGGACCTGAAAATCTTCTTTGTGGACAGAGACTACAGAGCAGGATGGCGAAACGAGAAAATAAGAAACCAACTTAGTATACCAATCAAGGAATAATTGAAATACAATATCAATATCTTTGTTTTCAAATTTGTAGTATGATTCTTTTCTTTGGAACAAGACCGGGCAAAAAAGAAACCAAGGCGCTTACCAACGTAACATGCCCACATTGTAACCAATTGGGAACCTTAACCGCAGTGGCACAACCCAATTATGCCCATGTATTCTGGATTCCAATTTTTACCATCAACAATGTAAAATATGCTGAATGCTCCCATTGCAAAAAAGTGTACTATAAAGAGGAGTTCACGCAAGAGATGGAAAGGGCACTTTCGTAATAAATTTAGAATTTATTTTTTACGGTCCACCACGTAGTTCACCATTAGGGTAAGGGCACTTTTGTACTCAGAATCCGGGTAGTTGTCCAAAATGGCCAAGGCCTCATCCTTAAATTCCAGCATTTTGGTTACGGCATAATCCAAACCTCCTTTTTCCTTGACATAAGCAATCACTTCTTTTACCCGTTTCTTGTTCTTGTTGTGGTTTTTGATGGAATTAATGAGCCATTTTTTCTTTTCCTTGTCACTATGGTTCAGGGCATAAATCAATGGAAGGGTCATCTTTTGTTCCTTAATGTCAATGCCCGTTGGTTTTCCAATTTTTTCTGCACCATAATCAAATAAATCATCCTTTATTTGAAATGCCATACCGCAGAGCTCACCAAATTTCCGAAAGGTTTCCACCTCTTCCGAATCAGGTTTTACGGAACAGGCTCCCATACTGCAACAGGCCGCAATAAGTGTAGCTGTTTTTTGTCGGATAATATCGTAATACACCTCTTCGGTGATGTCCAAAAGTCGAGCTTTCTCAATCTGGAGTAATTCGCCTTCGCTCATGTCCCGTACAGCATTGGAAATGATATGAAGCAAGTCATAATCTTTATTTTCCAGCGAAACCAAAAGGCCTTTGGAAAACAAAAAATCGCCCACCAAAACCGCAATTTTATTCTTCCACAAGGCATTGATGGAGAAAAAGCCCCTACGCTTATTGCTATCATCTACCACATCATCATGCACCAAACTTGCGGTATGAATCAACTCAATGATGGACGCTCCAGTATAGGTACGTTCATTTACCTTTCCATTGAGCAGCTTGGCAGTCAAAAACACGAACATGGGTCGCATTTGCTTCCCCTTTCGGTTAACAATGTAATAGGTAATTCTGTTGAACAAGGCCACTTTGGACGACATGGATTTGAGAAACTTCTCCTCAAAAATTTCCATTTCATCCTCTATGGGCTCCCTAATCTGAGAAACTATTTTCAACGTATTGTGTTTGGCGAATTTGGATTTGAAAGCTTAAAAGTAGCGAAAATGATAGAGTTGGCGGAAGTATCCTACAAGATTTAGTTGGTGGGGCAAAAGTATCGATAAGTTGCAGGGTTGGTTGGGTAATGGGTTTTAGGTGAAAGGGTGAAGGGTAAACGAAAATGTTGGTTATTGGTTATTGGTTATTGGTTATTGGTTATTGGTTATTGGTTATTGGTTATTGGTTATTGGTTATTGGTTATTGGAAAATATAAATTTTGAAAACAACCTCCTGTCTCCTGTCTCCTGTCTCCTGTCTCCTGTCTCCTGTCTCCTGTCTCCTGTCTCCTGTCTCCTAAAAACTAACTCTTATTGGCGAGTTGCCCACAGGCCGCATCAATATCCTTTCCTCTAGATCTACGAACTGTAACCGTAATTCCATTTTTCTCCAAAGTATCTTGATACATTTGAATGGCAACCTCAGAAGCTTGCTGAAATTCCCCATCATCAATAGGATTGTATTCAATGAGATTGACTTTGGACGGTGCGAATTTGCAGAACTTAACCAGAGCATCCACCGCTTCTTGGGTATCGTTAATACCTTGCCACACCACATACTCATAAGTGATTCGGTTTTTGGTTTTACTGTACCAATATTCCAATGCTTCGCGCAAATCTTTCAGAGGAAACGTGGCGTTGAAGGGCATGATTGAAGTCCGAACTTCATCAATAGCGGAATGCAGGGAAACCGCCAGTTTGAATTTCACTTCTTCATCAGCCATTTTCCGAATCATTTTAGGCACTCCAGATGTGGAAAGCGTGATTCTTTTGGGCGACATCCCCAACCCTTCGGGTGAAGTAATCTTTTCTATGGCCTGCAATACATTATTGTAGTTCATCAAGGGTTCTCCCATACCCATAAAAACGATGTTGCTCAATGGACGGTCAAAATACAATCGGCTTTCATTGTCAATGGCCACCACTTGGTCATAAATTTCATCGGGATTAAGGTTGCGCATCCGTTTGAGACGTGCCGTGGCACAAAAGCGACAATCCAAACTACACCCCACCTGACTGGAAACACAAGCCGTTGTTCGCGTATCGGTAGGAATCAAAACCGATTCCACCACAAGACCATCGTGCAGACGCACCGCATTTTTAATGGTCCCATCAGAACTACGTTGCATCTGGTCCACCTTAATATGGTTAATCACAAAATTATCCTCCAGCATTTGTCGGGTTTCCTTGGAAATGTTGGTCATTCCCTCAAAAGAATGGGCAGATTTTTGCCACAGCCATTCATACACTTGGTTGCCACGGAAGGCTTTATCGCCCTGTTCCACAAAAAAATTGCGGAGCTGTTCCTTGGTCAATGCGCGTATGTCTTTCTTTTTAATTTCCACAGGATAAAG
>JAUIBH010000144.1 GCA_030427985.1 Bacteroidia bacterium
AGAGCGCCAACAAATTTTAACCTAATATTATCCAAACCTCCATTACGGTGCTTGGCTACAATGAACTCAGCCTGACCTTGTGTGGGGGTACGCTCTTCATCATCCCACTCATCAATTTTGTAGTATTCCGGTCTGTAAATAAAGGAAACAATATCCGCATCCTGCTCAATGGCCCCGGACTCCCTCAAATCCGAAAGAATAGGTCGTTTGCTACCGCCACGGGTCTCCACCGCCCTAGACAACTGGGACAGTGCAATCACAGGGACGTTTAATTCCTTGGCCAATGCCTTTAGGTTTCGTGAAATGGTTGAAATCTCCTGCTCACGATTTCCGCCTTTTTGGCTTCCACCTGCGGTCATCAACTGTAAGTAGTCAATGACTATCAACCTTATTTTATGTTGGGATGCCAATCGTCTAGCCTTGGCCCTTAAGTCAAAAATGGACAATGAGGGTGTGTCGTCAATAAATAAGGGTGCTTTTTCCAACGCCTTTACTTTAACGTTCAATTGTTCCCACTCGTGTTTTTCCAGTTTACCGGTACGCAATTTTTCCGAAGAAAGTCCGGTTTCTGAAGAAATGAGACGGGTAATCAACTGCACGGAGGACATTTCCAAAGAGAAAAATGCCACAGGAATATCCGAATTCACAGCTATGTTCCGTGCCATGGACAAGGTTAGCGCTGTTTTACCCATACCAGGGCGCGCAGCTACAATGACCAAATCGCTGGGCTGCCAGCCTGAGGTCAACTTATCCAACTTGTCAAACCCGGAAGGGATACCACTCAACCCTTCTTTATTGGAAATCTCTTCAATTTTTTTCTTGGCCTGAATCACCAAATTTTGAGCTGTCTCGGCCGAACGCTTCAAATTGCCTTGGGTAACCTCATACAATTTCGCTTCCGCATTGTCCAAAAGGTCAAAGACATCTGTGGAATCACTGTAAGCATCCTCAATTATCTCGTTTGAAATCTTTATAAGACTTCGCTGAATGTATTTTTGAAGAATGATTCGCGCGTGAAACTCAATATGGGCCGAAGAGGCCACTTTTTGGGTGAGTTTGATCAAATAAAAGTCACCACCTACCGCTTCTAGCTTTCCATCCTTCTTTAGTTGGGATGAAACGGTTAATAAATCAACAGGTTCGGAGGATTCAAATAAGGTAAAGATCGCTTCATAAATGTACCTATGGGCATCTTTATAGAAGACATCTGGGTGTAGGATATCGATTACTTCATCTACCCCTTTTTTATCAATCATCATCGCACCCAACACAACCTCCTCTAAATCAACTGATTGAGGTGGTATTTTGCCTTTCTCAAGACTGATTAGGGTAGATTTTTCCACTCGGTGACCGACGATTGGGCTAGGTTTGTCCATGGATACGAAAGTAGCTAATTAACCTTTAGTTAACTTAAATCTTTAAAGATGCGATTTCCACAGGTATTCAACAATTGAAATGTTAACAACTTTAAATACCTGTTAGTAACATAAAAAAAAGTGAGGATAAAACCTAATAAAAAAAGTTAACCTCTGAAAAACAAGAATTATCCGTTGAAAACACCCATATCTGCATATTTATCCATGCGGGTGTTAACGAGTTCTTTTGGTGATAACTTTTTCAGCTCTTCGTAATGTGATGAAATTTTGTTTTTGACCGTCTCAAATGTTTTTTCTTTGTTAGCATGTGCTCCTCCAAGGGGTTCCTTCACGATTTCATCGACCAACTTTTGTTTTTTCATATCGGCAGCGGTCAGTTTGAGGGCATCGGCAGCTTGTTCCTTGTACTCCCAACTTCTCCATAAAATGGAAGAACAGGATTCTGGAGAGATTACGGAGTACCATGTGTTTTCCAACATCAAGACTTTGTCTCCCACACCAATGCCCAACGCACCACCCGATGCACCTTCGCCAATAATAATAACAATGATGGGCACTTTTAGTCGGGTCATTTCTATAATATTTCGGGCAATGGCTTCTCCTTGGCCTCTTTCTTCAGCTTCAATTCCTGGATAAGCCCCTGGGGTATCCACAAAACAAACCACAGGAATCCCGAATTTCTCGGCAGATTTCATTAAGCGAAGGGCTTTTCGGTATCCTTCGGGATTTGCCATACCAAAATTTCGGTACTGACGGGTTTTGGTGTTATACCCTTTTTGCTGACCGATGAACATATAGCTCTGGTCATCAATTTTGCCTAAACCGCCTACCATGGCCTTATCGTCTTTCACATTACGATCACCATGAAGTTCTAAAAAGGTATCTCCGCAAATGGCTTTGATATAGTCCATCGTATAAGGCCTGTTTGGATGCCTTGACAGTTGTACCCTTTGCCATGCAGTGAGATTCTTATAGATGTCCTTTCGGGTTTCTTCGAGTTTTTTTTCAATCTGAGAGCAGGTTTCCGTTACATCAACATCGCTCTCTTCCCCAATTACCATACATTTTTGAAGTTGGTCTTCAAGTTCTTTAATGGGAAGTTCAAATTCTAAATATTCCATTGGAAAATTATTGTTTTCAAGAAATAGAATGGGGACAAATATAGGATTTTATGGGTTATTCACAGAAAATGTCCAAGCCATTTAACGTCAATTAGATAGGTTTATTTATGCTTATTATCGTTTGGCCTTCATCAGCATATAAACTGCAAAAACACCAAAAATAAGGTTGGGTATGATCACTGCCAATAAAGGTGAAAATCCGGATTGCTCTGCCAGTGTTCCAAAAACCTTGTCAAAAAAGATGTATACGAATGCAACACCTATACCAAATGCCAGGTTGAGTCCCATTCCCCCTCTTCGTTTAACCGAGGAAACCGCCACCGCGATCACCGTAAGGATGAAAGCTGCTATGGGCAAGGCCCACCTTTTATATTTTACCAAAATATAGGCATTGATGTTGGAGGCTCCTTTTCGTTTTTGGTCTTCTATAAAATCGTTCAGTTCAAATAGGTTCTTGGTCTCCGCGACATAGGAAACCGGAGTGAGGTCTTCCAATTTAAATGTAAAAAGAGTATCCAGTCTTCTTTGAGTTTCAATAATCTCTACATTATTCTCGAGTTTTCTTTTGGCATAATTGGTCAATCGGTATATGCTATCCTTGTCGATCCAGCGAATATTACTTGCCGATATTTTGTAATCCAATTGTTTGATGGAATCAAAATGCTCATAGGTAAAATTGTACCCGATTTTTCGGTTGGGGTCAAAGCTGCTCACGTAGAGATAGTCATTTTCATTCAACTGATTGAAGATATTGTCCGTGACCCGGTCTTGTTTTCCCTTTTTAAAATACTTGTATTCAAATTCATTAAAACCGATACTGGCGTGGGGCACAATGAACATTCCCATCATAAAAATAAGGATGGCCACCAGTGTTGCACCTATTATATATGGACGTAAAAATCGCCAATAGGAAACCCCAGAGCTCAAAATGGCCACAATCTCTGTGTTACTGGCCAATTTGGAAGTAAAAAATATGATGGACAAAAACAGAAAAACAGGAAGTAACAAATTTCCAATCACCAAGGTAAAATTACCATAGAACACAATCACTTCGGCCAAGGGAGCTTCATTGTCTATGATTTTGCCAATCTTTTCCGCAAGGTTGGCCATGATCCCAATGGGTACAAAGAGCAGGAGCATCCCCATAAAGGTGACCAGATAACGTTTTAGAATATACTTGTCAAGTATGCTCAGCATTACAATCGTTTATCCATTTGTTGCACCATTTGGGTCTTCCATTCCAAGAAATCCCCTGCTAAAATACGCTCTCTTGCCGTTCGCACCAACCAAAGATAAAAACCAAGGTTGTGTATCGTGGCAATTTGCTTGCCCAAATATTCGTTGGCCGCAAACAAATGCCTTAAGTACGCTTTGGAATATTCGGTGTCCACAAAAGTGATTCCCATTTCATCAATGGGCGAAAAATCGTTCTCCCATTTTTTGTTTTTTATATTGATGGTGCCGTGAGCCGTGAACAACATGCCATTTCGGGCATTTCGGGTGGGCATTACACAATCGAACATATCCACACCCAAGGCAATATTCTCCAATATATTAATAGGTGTACCTACACCCATCAAATAACGGGGTTTGTCCTCCGGCAAAATATCACAGACCAATTCGGCCATTTCATACATTTCCTCAGCAGGCTCTCCTACGGAGAGTCCCCCGATTGCATTCCCTTCTGCCCCAACAGAGGCGATATATTCTGCAGATTGTTTACGTAAATCTTTATAGGTAGAGCCTTGCACAATCGGAAAAAAACTCTGGGAATAGCCATATTTAAATGGGAGTTTATCCAAATGCGAAATACACCTGTCCAACCACCTATGGGTCAAATGCATGGAACGTTTGGCATATTGGTAGTCGCAAGGATAGGGCGTACATTCATCAAAAGCCATGATGATATCGGCACCTATGGTCCGCTGTATTTCCATGACATTCTCTGGGGTAAAAACATGGTGCGACCCATCAATATGGGACTTGAATTTAACCCCTTCTTCCTTTATTTTCCGATTATCAGACAATGAATACACCTGATACCCCCCGCTATCGGTCAAGATATTTCTGTCCCAACCCATAAACTTATGGAGGCCGCCCGCTTCTTCCAATATTGAAGTTTTAGGGCGCAGGTACAAGTGGTAGGTATTTCCTAGGATAATGTCCGGGTCAATTTCATCCTTCAGTTCCCGTTGGTGCACCCCTT
>JAUIBH010000145.1 GCA_030427985.1 Bacteroidia bacterium
TGCCAAGTGTAGTCATAATTTTTTTCCTTGGGATTATGATTTTGGCACTTTTGAAAGGCTGCTTCGGCAGCCTTTCTTGTATAAAAACTACACACTTTGGAAGGTGATTTACACAGATTTATACAGGCCGGTAAAACCATGATTTTTTGCAACTTTCGGTATAACAGTTAATTATAGTTGTTTTTGGCTTGTGTTAGATTCTTGGCACTGCTTTTTCATAGTAATGATTGAGTTTAACATTAATAAAATCAGTTACCATGAAAAATTTAGTTATCGCAACCGCACTATCATTTGTAGGACTTACAGCTATTGCAAATGAGAACACCCCAGAATTGAAAATGGATGAAGCAACGGTAATCGTTGCCCAGGATTTTGAGGAGATCAACGTATCTGACCTTCCAGAAGCCGTTAGTGCAGCCGTGGCAAAAAATTACCCCACTGCCAAGGTAGACAAGGCATACAAAAATGACAAGGATCAATACAAGTTGGAGCTATCTTTGGAAGATGGTACCACTGGAACTGTGTATGCAGATTCTGAGGGAAACTGGATTGAACTATAATTTTTTTAGACCGAATACGGTTAGTTGGTTTGGTTAGATGGGGCTGTAACACAGCCCCTTTTTTTGTGATAATTTTACCAATCGTTCAACATCCCAAAGCAAGTGGGCATCGTATATTTAATTGAGATATGCCCGAAATCTTGATCATTGAGGACGATACTGCTTTTTGTCAAATGCTCTGTAAGTTTTTGACCAAGCATGGGTATTCCGTTTCTTCAAGCTATAGCTTAAAAGAAGCGGAAGAAAAACTCAATGCCTCCACCTTTGATGTAATTTTGTCCGATGTAAGACTGCCCCAAGGAAACGGACTCACACTTCTTTCCAACATAAAAAAAGCTTCGCCCAAGACCCAAGTAATTCTAATGACAGGGTACGCTGAGGTTAAAACAGCCGTAAACGCAATGAAACAGGGTGCGTTCGATTTTATTTCGAAGCCCTTTACCCCAGACGAGATATGCTCTGTTATCAACAAAGCCTTGCAAGTTAAGGCGCCCAAGGTTCCATCGAACCCGAGAAAAGATAATAGCGATAAAAAAGATGGAATAACCCAAACCTTGGTGGGGAGTAGCGAAAGTTCACAAAAATTATGGCAGTACGTGAAGCTGGTAGCGCCAACAAATATGTCCGTTTTGTTATTTGGGGAAAGTGGTACGGGAAAGGAAGTTACAGCAAGGTCAATTCACGATGCAAGTGACAGAAGTGGCCAAAATTTTGTTGCAGTCGACTGTGGGGCCATACCCAAGGAAATTGCCACCAGCGAGTTTTTTGGACACGTTAAAGGAAGTTTTACCGGGGCCATTGAAGACAAGATGGGCCATTTTGAAGCTGCCAATGGAGGGACACTGTTTTTGGATGAAATAGGGAACCTTTCCTATGAGCATCAAGTACAGCTGCTAAGGGCCATACAAGAACGAAAGATAAAGCGGGTGGGCAGTACCAAAGAGATTCCATTAGACTTACGGATCGTAGCCGCGACCAATGAGAACCTGATTGAAGCCATAGAGGAAGGTAGGTTCAGGGAAGATCTGTACCATAGATTGAACGAGTTTTCCATTGTAATTCCCCCACTAAGGGATAGGGTTGACGACATTATGCGTTTTGTAGATCATTTCTTGGAAAAAGCAAATGAGGAGCTGGGAAAGAATGTTTCAGGATTCTCAAAAGAGGCAAAGGAAGTTATACAAAGATATTCATGGCCGGGAAACCTTAGAGAGATGAAAAACGTGATAAAACGGGCTGTCCTTTTTACCGAAGGCGACCTAGTAATGTACGATGCTTTTCCGGATCAGGTCATTACTGGGACCGCAGAAGAGGGGGGACATAAGTTTTCAAAATCAGAGTACGAGAAAGAACGAATCCTTAATGCGCTCAAGCAGACCAATTTCAACAAGAGCAAGGCAGCAAAATTGCTCCAGATGACCCGAAAGACGCTCTACAATAAAATCAACCTGTATCAGATGGAAGTTTAGCCATATATGTAGAAATGGCTTTTTCGAGTTCTAATATCCTCACCTTTAGACCAGAAAGTTCGATGAATACTGTTTTCCCCTCGGCATGGTCTGGCAAATGTTCCAGTCTTTCAAGGATTTTAACACATTCTTGAGCTTCCAATTGTCTGAACATGGGCAACATTTTATGTGAGATGGACCGGATACGGGAAAAATCGGCATCCGCGATGGCCAAAAAAAGAAGTTCCATGCTCTTGATGGTATTCTCCATAAAAACCTTCAAGACTTCCTGCAATGCTTGTGGACTGTCTAAAAAAGCAGATATATGGGCAATGCTGAACAAGGTGGAACCGGATTCGGGAATTGGAGTTGCTTTTATGTATGGGGATGTGGATGACAAAGAACTATCCGAGACTGCTGTCAAAATCTTTAAAAGAGCTTTGCTGGAGAAAGGCTTTTGAAGCACTTCGGTAAAACCTGCCATGGTATACTTGCCCTTGTCCAAAATCTTTTGCCCGGTCATGGCAATAACCGGTTGTCCGGAATAAAGCGGGTTACCGCTTTGCCTCAACTCTTGCAGAACAGCAAATCCATCCTTGCCTGGCATTTGGATATCTGTAAGTAAAACATCGTAATTTGGGGAGCCTTTTTGTTGCATCGCACCGTAATCGGAAAAGGTTCTCACTTTTATGTTGTTCATTTTACAGATTTCGCCGAGAAGCTCAAGCATGGTCTCATCATCATCCAAAATATAAACCGTTAAATCCCCCTGGGAGGTAAAGGTCTCTTCAACCTGGGTCAATGGCTCCTTGGAAAACTCAAAGGGGAGCTGTAGGGTAAAGGTGCTTCCCTTATTTTTTTTACTGTACAGCGTCAAGGTTCCACCCAACAATTCGGTCAGTTTTTTGGAGATGGTAAGTCCTAGGCCATATCCCCCGTAATCCTTTTCGGTTGAATTCCCTGCTTGGGTAAACTCTTTAAAAATCAATTCCTGTTTCTCGGACTCAATGCCAATACCGGTGTCGATTACTTTAATTTTTGCCCGTGTACCATTTTCGGTTTTAAGTATGCTGGCCTCTACTTTTATAAAACCTTCATGGGTAAACTTAAAGGCATTTCCAACAAGATTGGTCAAGATTTGACGTATGCGAAATGGATCTCCAATAATGGGATTTTTAAACTCCTCAACAATTTCCAAATGCAGTTCAACCCCTTTTTTGGAATATGTTTCCTGAAAATGGGAAGCTGTTTCAACAATAAGGTCGAAAAGAACAAAAGAGGCCTTCTCGATATGTACTTTTCCTGCTTCCAGTTTTGAAAAATCCAATAGGTCGTTCACGAGGTTCTCCACATAGTTTGATGCGGATTTCACATTATGGAGATATTTTGATTGCTTTTGGTTGAGGCCACTTTGTTCCATCAGCTCTGTATATCCGCTGATGGTATTCAACGGTGTCCTTAGGTCATGGCTTACGGTGGAAATCAATTGTTCCCTACTTTTTAGGAGCGACTCCGAGTATTTTTTCTCCTTTTCCAAACGTTCCCGGTATTGCTGTACTTTCCAAAAATCCTTGGAGATAAAAAAAGTGAACAAAATTATGCCCAAGAGCCCCAAAGCAATGGCCGCCGCTGCCATACGAATGCTTCGCTGCAACACCCTCTTTTGTTTAAGGTTGTCCAAATAGGTATTTCGAATGATTTCGCGTTCAAACGATGAGATGATACTGCGCATTTTTTGGGAAAGTTCCAGATCGTTTCTATAGATCTGAAGCTCTTTTTGGGATACCGAGCGTTCCGCAGCGGCAGTTTCGGTTTTGGCTTTCTGTAAAATCGATTTGGAGACCTCAAGGATGGAATCTATGTTTTTGGCATTGGTGTTTCCATTGGGGTCCGGAATATTTTTGTTGAGAATGGCCACATATTCCCTGATGGATTTTTGGGTTGCTGGGGAAAGTTGATCAAAATTGGGGGCAAAGCTCTCAGGAGTTATCCGGCCCATATCTACTTCCATTTTATGGAATGCGTCTAAAATTGAATCTATGGGTGCGGAATTGTCATTTTCAACCTTTAGTTTTCGAAGTTCGGCACTATTGTAGACCTTTTGTTGAAGTAATTTCTGCACACTGTCCAGCTTGGAAACTTGGTTGCCATTACGGGTGGCGGCCAGCGATTTCAAAGAGTCTATCAAAATAATTATGGAATCTACCTTGTGAGCATAGGCTTTTAGATTTTTTGGACTCTTGGTCTGTAAAGCCAGCTTGGATAGATTTTCAGCCTCATACAAATTGGCAAGCAATTGATTGGTTTTTAACAGTTTAATGTTTCCATCATTGTCTTCCTGTGATAAGGTATAATCTTTAAATTCTCCATAAATAAAGAAAGTAGCCAAGATTCCCAATGCAGCCAGAATCAAATAGCTTAGGACTATTTTTAGGGTGAATCTGTTTTTGGATTTTGAGGCCATACACAATTCTTGGTGCAATATATACGCATACATGTATGCCACACAGTTGTTATTAAAAGTTAATTTTTTGATGTTTCTTATGAAAAATGAAAGCGACATAGTACATTTGCGGCCATCTCAAAGGGGTGCTTTGTACGGCAAGGCTGAGATTATACCCAATGAACCTGGGCGGGTAATGCTGCCAAGGGATTGCGCAAGGCGCATCTT
>JAUIBH010000052.1 GCA_030427985.1 Bacteroidia bacterium
TATAACCAAGAATTAGTCCGCCACCGTATTCCTTTACAAAGTAATTGTCCTTTTCAACTTCACCCAAAAAAGAGTACTTATAAAACCTAGGACCAATGCCAGCACGTACAAAAGGGGCAATATTCATTTTTGGCGTAATTACCCAATTGTAATAATAGCCTATACCGGCCCTTATGTCCACTTGGTTTTCCTTGCCGTAGCCATTCTCAAAATTATTGGTCATTTTGGTAAACTCATATTTAAGATCAGGTACGAGACTACCACTGCTCTCCAATTGCCACTCTTGACGATTATATAGCGATTTTACAGAAAAATTCTTATTTAAAATAAATCCGGTTCTCCCACCCCACGTAATTGCTTTTAAGTCCGGGAATTGTAGGTAGGGGTCTCCCCCCATCCACGTAGGGAGAAAATCCTGGGTGTTCTCCACATAAAAGCCTTTCACTCTTCTAAAAAATACGTTTTGTACAAACCTTCCGGGAAACATATTGATTTGATAGTTCTGAAACGAACTTTTTCCAAACTCATCATCATCATCATTCCCAGGCAGAAAATCAGGCGCAAAAGAAGCACTTAAACTCAAAAATTTGTAATTGAACTTAACCGTTAGCTTCACATCATTATTGGAAACCAAATGAATATTGGCATTCTCATCAGGAGCATTTATAAAAAATTCATCAACATCTGTACTAAAATCAATGCCATAGGCAAGTTTATCTTCGTAGGATATAATATTCGAAGAATCCGTAGCTTGTCCCAAAACTTGATATTGAACAGAAAACAACATACATAATATGATGATTGCTTTGGCCAAAAAATGGACATTGAGGGTCAGGGTTTTATTTAACATGGTCAATTGAGGGTTAATTGGTTTAGTTTAATCAAGTCAGCGTTTCAGTAAAGAAAAAGTGTTGGGATAGAGCGATTTGTTGTCTATTTATGTTTGTCGCCCCAAGGTGTGCGCTTAACAAGATAATTTATTGTGGCTTCGTATTTATCCAGCGAGGAACCAAATCCATTTCTTTTTACACTATGCACGGTTTGTCCCTGATCATTGTAAATGTTCATTTCTATGGTAGTATCATAATTATCACTGGTTGAAGAACTGCTGCTACTAAATTCTCTGCCCGAGCTTTTCTTGTCTCTATCTTCTCTTTTTTCCTTTTCCTTGTAAGTAGTACTAGTGCTCCCAAAGGTCATGGTACCCTCATAATTGATGTTTGCCGTTCCGTACACTACAAATTCGACCCCCAATAACTTGGCCACTTCCTGAGGAAGCTTTGTTTTTATGCTATTGGCATTCAAGTTATTTTTTAATAACAGTGCATTGGTGGTCATGGGATCTAAAATGGTAAGCCCCCGGGTATTGTCCATAAAAGAGTTAATGGTCGTATGCTGAACTTCTTCTCCCATGGCATCCGTAGTCAGTGACGCTTCGTTGGATATCATGGTAAAAGGGATTACCGCTAGTTTATTCCGGGAATTTGCAGAAGCTACTGCTTCAGCCGTTACAGGGGCAGCAGCTTCGTTGATCACTTGGGTTCTTCCACTGCCGAATACGATTTTGTTGATTTTTGACTTTTCCAAAGAATACTCCAAAGTTTCTCCAGAATACATAAAGGTTATGGAACTGTCATCAATAGCTTTTACGGTTCCTTCGTTTACTTCTCCACTGAGCATATAAACTTTATCAATGGAATCTTGGGCACTGGCACTTGCTGAAAATAACAAGGCCAAAGCACAGAAAATAATAGTTAATGATTTCATGATATAGGTTGATTTATTGGTGTTTAGAGAAGTAATTTACAAAAAAATGGATTTTAATCTTGGGGCTCATTGAAGATTTTTCATACAAATAACATTTTGTGAAATCCTTTTTGTAATAGCTGAAAAAAGAAATGTTACTTGAATGCTCTATCAAAGTAATCTCAGTTCATTTTCACTTGGACCAACAAAAAGTGCCCTATTTCTGTACAGTCTGTATGCTTTTGCTCATCCTGTAATGCTCCCTTTACTATTGCTTGGATAAACTTGTTGTCCTTGTTAAAAGAGGCGCAACAGGGTTCCTATTCTAAAGAATTTAAAGGATTTTACTATCTTTAGTATAAATGTATTCTACCACATCACCATACCCATAACTATCACATTGATAGTGTATAACGCTTTGGTTATATCATATTTATGCAACATCTAAACAATAAATAAGCCTGTGTAACTTCAATTGAGAGACCTGTTTAAAGATTAGGTTATATCCTTATCAATACAGCGAAAGTGAAAAACGTTCTGCACCATATAACTGTTTTGTGTTTTGTAATACTGCTTGTCTCATGTACTACTTCAACCATCCGGACAAAGAAAAGTTCGGCCAAGACGCTTTTTACCAAACTTCAAGCAGAAACAACAGGCATTAATTTTGAGAATACTGTTGTTGAATCAGAGGACTTTCATCCGTTCAACTACCCTTACATCTATAATGGTGGAGGTGTGGCCATTGGGGATATTAACAATGATGGTCTGGATGATATCTATTTTACTTCCAACCAAAATGCCAATAAATTATATCTAAATCTAGGTGATTTAAAATTTGAGGACATAACGGATAAGGCCGGGGTTGCCGATGAAAAGGGTTGGACCACTGGCGTCTCCATGATCGACATCAACAATGACGGTTGGCTCGACATCTATGTCTGTAAGTCGGCTAATCGAAAAAACGGTGCACTTAGAAAAAATAAACTTTATGTAAACCAAAAAGACGGTTCATTCCGTGAACAAGCTGCACAATGGGGCATTGATGATGACGGATTCTCGGTACAATCCTACTTCTTTGATTATGATAAGGATGGCGATCTGGATTTATTTTTAATAAATCACAGGGATGATTTTTTCAATTCAATAAACTTGGATGCCCTGCTGGCCGATGAGGATTATTACCCACAGACCTCTGATCATTTGTACAGAAACGATGGCAATCACTTTACCGATATGACCTTGGAAAGCGGTATCATCAATAAAGAATTCAGCTTGAGTGCATCCATTGGCGATTTCAACAATGATGGTTGGCTGGATATTTTTGTGGCCAATGACTTTTTGACCCCTGATAAACTCTATATCAACAATAAGAACGGGACCTTCTCCAACCAAGTAAACGTTCGTTTAAAGCACACCTCCTATAGTAGTATGGGTTCTGATTTTGCTGATATCAACAATGATTTTTTACCCGATTTGATGGTACTCGATATGTCTGCCGAAGATCATCAACGTGGAAAGCAGAACATGCCCAGTATGGACACCAATGGCTTTTTAGAAACAGCTCTTTCTGGGTACCACTATGCCTACATGTCCAATATGCTCAATCTCAATAATGGAAATGGATTCTTTAGTGACATTGCTCCCTTTGCCGGGGTTTCCAAAACAGATTGGAGTTGGGCTCCCCTTATCGCCGATTTTGATCAAGATGGCCACAAGGACATATTTGTTAGCAACGGAATAAAACGTGAATTGGGCAACCAAGACTTTGGAAATCTCATTCATAATTCGGGCAAATTTAATGTAAGTGAAATGCCCATGAAGGATATCTTGGCCCAACTTCCCAGTAGCAAACTAAAAAACTATATCTATAAGAATACCGGAGATTTGTCTTTTGAAAATGCCATTGAAGATTGGGGTTTTAATGAAACCATGAATACCAATGGGGCGGCATACGGCGATTTGGACAACGATGGGGACCTTGACCTCGTGTTGAACAATATGGATGATAAAGCTTGTATTTATCGCAACAATGCCACAAGTAACTTTCTCTCTGTGAAACTTACTGGGCCAACTAGGAACATTTTGGCTCTGGGTGCCACCGTTAATGTTTATTTAGACAGTATCAAGCAGCAACAGCAACTTTTTCTTTCCAGAGGATATCAATCTTCCGTATCCCCCGTCTTGGTTTTTGGATTGGGAACTGCAGAAAAAATAAACCGACTTGAGATTGTTTGGGGAGATGGCAAGACGTATGTTGATAATGCAATAGGTGCAAATCAGTTTTTACATATAGATTATAAAGATGCCGGTACTTCAGATAAAATACAGGACCCTAAAATCCCCAACAACTGGCAACGGCTAAATCCTACAACCCTAGGGTTGGATTTTAAGCATCTAGAAAACTATCATAACGATTTTGCCATACAGGTACTGCTACCGCAAAAACAATCGCAAAAAGGACCCGCCTTTGCGGCCAAGGACATCAACAATGATGGTCTTGAAGACTGGTTCTTTGGCAGTGCCAAGGGTGAAAGTGGCACTATTTATTTGCAGCAGGCTTCAGGGACATTTGCCCTAACAAATCAAGAGTCGCTCAGCTCGGATAACAATTATGAAGATAATGCTGCCCTATTTTTTGATGCCGATGGCGATGGTGATCAAGATCTATATGTGGCCAGTGGTGGTTATGAACTTGATGAAAACAATCCGCTGTTGCAGGATCGGCTATATCTTAATGATGGGCAGGGCAACTTCAAAAAATCAGTTGGTCGCTTGCCCAAAATGATCACGAACACGAAAGTCGTTTTGGATTTTGATTATGACAATGATGGTGGTCTTGACCTTTTTGTAGGAGGCAATGTAGTACCTGGCAAATATCCATTGAATGCAAGGTCTTATGTATTACAAAATAATGATGGCGTATTTACGGATGTTACTTTTGAAGTAGCACCTGATTTTCAAGAAGTGGGTCTGATCAATGACCTTTTGCTCTCGGACTACGATCAAGATGGAACCAAAGAACTTATCGTGGTGGGTGAATGGATTCCAATAACCGTTTTTGACGTTATAGATTCCAAATTTAGCAAGGTTGATGTGCCTGCGCTTCAGAAAACATCAGGTTGGTGGAATACCATTTCAGAAATAGATTTTGATCAAGATGGTGATATGGATTATTTTGTCGGAAATCTGGGGGGCAACAATAAATTTCACCCTTCTCCTGAAAAACCCCTGTACATCTTCGGAAACAATTTCGACGACAATGACACCTATGATATGGTGCTCAGCAAAAACTACCAAGGTATTCTAGTGCCAGTGCGGGGCAAAGAATGTTCCACCGATCAAAATGCTTTTGTAAGTGAACGCATTAAGACCTACAGGGAGTTTGCCAATTCGTCCTTAGAGGACATTTACGGAACCGATGAGCTTGCCCAATCGTACAAAAAAGAAGTTTACGAATTTGAATCGGTCTATCTGGAAAATACAGGTGGTGGAAATTTTAATGTAAAACACCTTCCTGCCATTGCACAATTAGGACCAACGCTTTCTTTTGCATTTGTAGATGTTGATAAAGATGGACTTTTGGATGTTGTGGGGGCAGGAGGCATTTATGAAGCAGAAGTAGAGACCGTGCGTTATGATGCAAATGTTGGATATATTTTATTGAACGATGCCAAGGGCGGTTTTAAACCCTACAAGGATGCTGGTTTTTATATTGGCTCCAATGCCAGAAAATTACACTCCTTCACTATCAAACAAGAGTCGTATCTAGCTGTGATTAATAATGATAGCCCTTTGATGCTATTCAGCTATTGATGCTGGGGTGTAAGAGCAATTAAAGAAAAGTTGATTAAATGGGTTGTAGTGGTTCGGAATCGGGAAAATCACAAGGAACTTCGATTGTCGTGTTACCCCCAAATTGCTGGCCACGATAAAGTGTTTGTGTTTTGGTGCAGTCATCGTCTGAACATGAATAACAGAAAACTATAACGGCAATCAAGAATATTATTCTAGGCATATCAATGGTATCTGATTACGAATAAAAACAAAAAATATTCAACTGCATAATTACCCACAAATAAAGTCGGCAAACGGTATCATACCAAGACCCAATATTAGGAAAAGAAAGTTTACAGGTAAGCCTATAGAGAATACTAGGCGAGTGGAAAGGGTGCTAAAATTGTTTGTGCTTCTAAACGACTTCAGCCTTGTGCAGGCCGTATTATAAAAGAATCCGTTCTTAATATCTTCCCTGAACTGGTCATAGTGTTTTTCAAGACCTTTTTGCAAGCTTCATTGAGTATAGCAATGGGCTTACGCTAAATGAATATGCGAAACAAGAAAGAAATATATTGGCAATGGGGAATTACGGAGTTGAGGACTTCCACGAAGAGTGAATGAATATTTGAAGTTTTTGGATGAGATTATTCTATCGAATAAAAGCAGTTAAATACTAGACTACTTTCTGCGTTATTGGATAAAATGTTGGATAAAAGCGGGGTATAAAATCAAAAAACCCAGTAAGTACAATACTTACTGGGCTATGTTTGCTCCCCCTCTTGGGCTCGAACCAAGGACCCTCTGATTAACAGTCAGATGCTCTAACCAACTGAGCTAAGGAGGAATGTAACGCTTATTCTAAAATCTATTTTATTTCTTTTTTTCTTTACTCTGATAGCCGGTCTAGTAAGTAGCTCAGTTCTGAGCCCTGCCTGCCGGCAGGCAGGTAAGGAGGAATTTTTATCCTAAGCGGGTGCAAATATATGTGTTTCTTTAAAACACTACAAGCAAAAAATTCGCTTTTCTATTTAAAAAGCCATTTATACAAATCGTTGCCATTGGCAAACAACAACAACGCGATTAATAAAAAGAACCCGATCATCTGGGCATACTCCAAAAACTTATCGCTTGGTTTGCGTCCGGTGATCATTTCGTAAAGCAAGAACATCACATGTCCGCCATCCAAAGCGGGAATGGGCAAAATATTCATAAAAGCCAAAATAATGGAAATAAAAGCCGTTGTAGACCAAAATCTGGACCAATCCCAAGTATCCGGGAACATCCCTCCTATTGCTGCGAATCCTCCAACCTCTTTATATGCACCAGTATCTGGGTTAAAAATCTTTTTCATCCCTTTTATATAATCCGAAAGGGTTCTGACACCTTTGTTCCAACCTGCTGGTATGGATCCCATGAATGAATACTTGAGTATTTTTAATTCTAAGTAACCTGCTTCTTTATATTCCTGTGGAGTCATCCCCAAGCCCACACCCAAAGCACCTTCATTGGACACTTTTAAGTCAAGATTGATCGGTTTTCCGTCACGTTCTACAACAACTGGAATGGTTCCTCCTTTATTGGCTTCCAAGATGGGAAGGGCTTGATCCTTGTACTCTACTGATTGTCCATCCATTTGTACCACAAAATCGCCCTGCTTAAGGCCACTGTCCTTATTAGGTGAATTCTCTGGTAGCTTATTGATTATGAATGGTATTCTGAAAGTAACGAGAGATCTTATTTTATCTTTATCCCCGTCCTTGGAAAATGTTTCAATCACATCCACAGGAATTTCTTTTTCAAAAACTTTCCCATTTCGTTCAACTGTAAAGCGGTTGCCCAAAGCAAATCCAGGAATAATCTCGGACAATGACTCTATTTCAGCTCCATCAATTGATAAAATTTTGTCTCCCGTTTGTATGCCCAATTCGTCACCCAAGCTCTTATCAGTCACCCAAATTCCATCCTTAAGGCTATCAGCAGCTATGTATTGTTCCCCATAGGTAAATACAAGACCTATAAAAATCATGACCGCCAAAACAAAGTTTACGGTTACCCCGCCCAACATAATGATCAATCGCTGCCATGCTGGTTTGCTACGGAACTCCCAAGGTTTGGGCTCTTCTTTCATCTGTTCGGTGTCCATGCTCTCATCAATCATCCCGGAAATCTTCACATAACCTCCCAAAGGCAACCACCCTATTCCATAAACTGTTTCCCCTATTTTCTTTTTGAAAAGGGAAAACTTCACATCAAAGAACAGATAGAATTTCTCAACCCTGGTCTTAAAAATCTTTGCTGGAATAAAATGCCCCAGCTCGTGCAAAACAATGAGCAAGGAAAGGCTTAAAAAGAATTGTATGGTCTGTATCAATATGGGACTCATCAGCAGTCATTTGTTAAAACGCACAAAAGTAAACTTTTACAAAGTCATAAAAAAACCGCAAAACCTAGGCTTCTGTGTTTTAAGAAAGATTTGGCAACAAAACTTCGTTTTTTGCTTGATGAATCTTCCCAGCGACCGTAATTTTGCAGGGTGAAATCCTTTTTTGCCAAATACAAGCTTTTTGGAATTGTGTTGCTGTGCCTTTCGGCCGTGATCATCTATTTGTTCTACAATGCCCTGCAACCCAAAAAGATGCTTCCGGTGTATCAACCTTCCATGGTAGACCCCACTTTGGTAGACAGCACACTGCACTACAAAAAGAAATATCACCGTATTGCCGATTTTGAATTCACCAACCAAAATGGGAAGACCATCACCCAAGACGATTATAAGGACAAAATTTATGTGGCCGATTTCTTCTTTACCACCTGCCCCACCATTTGTCCCATTATGACCAAAAACATGGCAGGTATACAAGACGCTATTTTAAAAGACGATGAAGTATTGTTACTCTCCCATTCTGTTACACCCGTAATCGATTCCGTACCGCAATTAAAAAAATATGCGTTGGAAAAGGGGGTGATCGATAGCAAATGGAACTTGGTGACTGGCGATAAAAAGCAGATTTATGAAATGGCCCGGAAATCGTACTTGGCTGTAAAAACGGATGGGGATGGTGGTCCCTACGATATGATTCATACCGAGAATTTCATTTTGGTGGACAAAGAACGAAGGATCAGGGGTTTTTATGACGGGACAGATCCGGAGGAAATCAATAAATTGCTGGATGACCTGAAAATCCTAAAGGACAGTTATAGGGAATAGACCAAACCTTTCTCTCCATTTTAGGATTCTATTTTGTCTTTTTTACTTATTTTTGCCCTTAATTAAATTCAATCTAAATAAGATTAGTGGCGACGGTAGCGGATTTGGTATATGGACAAAAAGGGATTATAAAGGACTTTTCGGAGCACGTTCTTCCCATAAAACTATTGGAACTGGGCTGTTTGCCCGGCAATAGTGTTGAACTGGTTCAAGTTGCCCCACTGAACGACCCCATTTACATCAATCTAAGTGGAAGCCATATTGCCATTAGACGATCTTTGGCACAACTTATTGAGCTGGACATTGTTGAAGATACCTCTGGCCTATGAGTAAAAATATAAACGTTGCCCTGATCGGTAATCCCAATACCGGAAAAACCTCAGTTTTCAATCAGCTTACAGGCCTCAAGCAAAAAGTGGGCAACTACCCCGGTATCACGGTTGAAAAAAAGGAAGGTATCTGCAAATTGCCAAGAGGGGTAAAAGCCCATATTCTTGATCTTCCCGGCACATACAGCCTCAACACCACTTCATTGGATGAAAGTGTGGTGGTGGAATTGCTCCTCAACAAAAATGACAAGGATTATCCTGATGTTGCCGTGGTCATCAGTGATGTGGAAAACCTAAAAAGGAACCTCCTTCTTTTTACGCAGATCAAAGACCTTCACATTCCCACCATTTTGGTCATCAACATGTCCGATCGGATGTCGCGCAAAGGCATCTCCATAGATGTTGAGGCCATGGAGCAAAAACTCGGTACCAAAATCGCCTTGGTCAGTACGCGAAAGAGCTTGGGCATAGATCGTATTAAAGAGCTCATTGCCGATTATAAAAGTCTCTCAACCGAGCCCAATGTAAATACTTCGAGGATTGCTCCTGAGTATTTTGATCGGTTGCAAAAAGCTTTTCCAAACGAAGATCTCTCCAAACTATGGTTGGTCATCACCCAAGATGTCAACTTTATGCCCATAGAGAAAAAACAGATTCAAGATGCCACCGACTTTTCCACTAAATCCAAGGAAGAGCTCAAAAAATTACAGCATAAGGAAACGGTCCTGCGGTATCAGTTTATCAACAATACGCTAAAAGAAACCTATAAGGTGGACATAATGGCCGCTAAAGGGCTGCGTGCTTCCATAGATAAAATCCTAACCCATAAAATATTTGGTTATGTGATTTTCTTCGCTATTCTACTGCTTATTTTTCAAGCCATTTTTGAGTGGAGCTCCTATCCCATGGACTTTATCGATGAGCAATTTGCTACAGCTGCCGAATGGATAAAAAATACCTTCCCTCCCGGGGTGTTTACAGACCTTTTGGCCGAAGGAATCATTGCCGGAATCGGTGGTATCGTCATTTTTATCCCCCAAATTGCTTTTCTGTTCCTGTTCATTTCCCTATTGGAAGAATCCGGGTACATGAGCCGAGTTGTTTTTTTGATGGACAAATTGATGCGCCCTTTTGGATTGAGTGGCAAAAGTGTTGTCCCCTTGATTTCAGGAAATGCATGTGCCATACCCGCCATTATGGCCACTAGGACCATAGAAAATTGGAAGGAAAGGCTCATCACCATTTTGGTGACCCCCTTTACCACATGCTCAGCACGATTGCCAGTTTACCTTATATTGATTGCCCTCGTAATTCCCGAAGGAAGCATTTTAGGACTTAGCTATCAGGCATTGACCTTGATGCTTTTGTATCTCATCGGGTTTGGAATGGCTCTTTTTTCGGCTATGGTCCTCAATAAAATCTTGAAGATAAAAAGTCGGTCCCTTTTTATGGTGGAAATGCCCACATATCGCTTGCCATTGATTAAAAATGTGGCCTATACGGTATTGGAAAAGACCAAAAGCTTTGTGTTCGGTGCGGGTAAGATCATTTTGGCTATTTCCATTGTGCTTTGGTTTTTAGGCTCCAACGGATATTCTGACCACTTCCACAATGCAGAAGATATTGTCACAGAACGGATTCAGGAACAAGGTTTGACCACTTACAGTAAAAATTATATTCAGAACCACATCAATTCCTATGAACTAGAAGTGAAATCCGAAAACAGGGATATAAACTCCAAACAAGTGCAAGATTCCATTCTGTCAATCAAAAATGACTTAACAGAAAGAGTCAAGGCCCAAGAGATTGCCAGTTATAAATTGGAGCATTCCTATATTGGGCAAGCCGGAAAAGCCTTTGAACCTTTAGTAAGACCTTTGGGCTACGATTGGAAAATTGGAATTGCGGTCCTGACTTCTTTTGCAGCCCGGGAAGTGTTTGTAGGAACATTGGCCACCATTTACAGCGTAGGCAGCGATGAAGAAGAAACCATTAAAAATAGAATGGCCGCGGAATTGGATGCATCGGGCAAACCGTTGTTCAATTTGGCTTCAGGAATTTCTTTGATGCTGTTTTACGCTTTTGCCATGCAGTGCATGAGTACTTTGGCCATCGTGAAACGGGAGACCAACACTTGGAAATGGCCCCTGCTGCAACTGGCATTTATGAGTGTTTTTGCGTACCTTGTAGCTTTAGCTGCCTATCAAATCCTAAGCTAATGGAAAGTGTTCAACACATATTGGTCTATATTACTTTGGCAGTGGCCGTGGGTTATTTGGTCTGGAAGTTTCTTTTGCCCAAATCCTTGATTTTTGGCAAAAAGAAAGATTCCAAATCCTGTGGGCAGGATGAATGTGGATGTGGTTGACGAGACCCGTTTTTCCTTCAAAAAAACCTTTTATCAGAGTAATGATTCGATAAACGAATAAAGTAACAAGGCCCATCCAACAACCAAAAGTAATCCTCCAATTGGTGTTATCGGACCTAAAAAACGAAGCTTTTCACCTTTAGCAGCACTAAAACAAAGGGCATAAATGCTGAAAGAGAATAAAAGTATCCCAAAAATAAAGCAGTTGACGATGGCCGAATCCAACGGTCCATCAAAACTAAGGTTGAAGCCCAACACCAGCAGCACAATCGCATGGTACATTTGATATTTGACCCCGGTCTCAAAACTATGGAGCAATTCAGGGGTTAGTTTCTTTTTTAACGCATGGGCACCAAAAGCACCAAAGACCACTGCCAACAGACCGTAAACGGCTCCCATAAGCTGTGTCAAAAAAATAGTTTCCATATGAATTGATTTCATCAAAGATCTATACTGATCTTATAATCCGAAGTTACCATAAAAGCGCATTCCTTGTATTTGGGTGGCCCGAAAGTCTTCATTTTTGCTCGTGAAAAAGCCACTTTTTCCTTTGGAATCCCCAACCAATTGGTGTCCAATTCGCCATTTCCATTCTCATCGTGAAAAACCGCCAAAGCATATTCCCCAACAGGCAAATTGATTAATTGAAGGGCAACAGTCCCTTTTTGTGCTGGGGCACTTCCCGATTTCAAAACCTGATCAAAAGACAAAAAGTTCTCATCCGAATCGTATAGGGCCACTTTAATATGACCCTTGGAAGAATCCACATTATTAACGTGTACCGAAATGGTGTTTTGTGAAAAAAGCGATAAGGGAAGCCACAAAATCCCAAGAAAAATCATTTTCATAGCCGATTACTATTTGGTGAAGATTTCAATTAGACGTTTTGAGGCTGTCCATTCTAGCTTGCAAAATAGTATATATTTTTTGGGTCTCCAGACTATCCTGCATATTAAAATACAGTTGAAGCGTATCGTGGTGCACCAATTTTATCTTGTGCTGTCGTAAATCGTCCACAAAAACATAGACCTTGGTGTGATGAATGGAATCCTTGAACACCCCTTTTTCCTTAGCCAACCATGAAAATCCAGAGGAACGTTCCATTTCCGGAAGCTTTTCCACAAATAGAATACTGTCTATTTCCATAACAGGTATGCTTTGACGATAAATCCCAGAGAAAATTTGCAACTCCCCCTCTTCAATTTTATGCCAGTTTTTGTAGTGGGCCACAAAGGCGAGCAAACAGACAATCAGCGTGAGCACGATGAGTACGTTCCACAACCAATGTCTTTTTTTCTTATTCATCTTCTTTATCTGTTCTAAACTTGTCGAACCACGCAATGGTATGGGCCACTTTGGTCATTAAATTACTCGGCTTATTGGCAATACCATGGCTCGCACCGGGAATTTCAACCAAAACGGTCTCAATTTTCCGAAGCTTTAAGGCGTGATACAATTGTTTGGCCTCGCTGGGAGGTGTCCGCAAATCGTTCATGCCCACCATCACCATGGTTGGGGTCTGTACATTACCAACGAGCGAAAGGGGTGAAAATTTCCAATAGCCTTCAAAATTTTCCCATGGTTGCCCTGGATATCGGTTTTCGGCATAGTAAAAATAATTGTCCGCCGTCAAGGTTTTGCTGATCCAGTTCATAACAGGTTTGGCTACCACGGCGGCCTCAAAACGGTTGTTCTTTCCAATAATCCAAGCCGACATAATTCCACCAGCACTACCTCCGGTCACAAAAAGTTGGTCTTCATGGGCAATCCCTTTTTGGATGCAGAAATCAACGCCATCCATTACATCATTATAATCTTCGCCAGGGTAATTATTGTACAGTAAGTTGGCAAACTCCTCACCATAACTGGTACTTCCTCTCGGATTGGGATAAAAAACAATATAACCTGCAGATGCATACAGCTGCATTTCAATGGAAAATCGGTCTCCATAATTGGCTATGGGACCACCATGATTCTCCACCATAAAAGGATACTTTATACTCGCATCATAATTTGGAGGATAAACCACCCATCCTTGAATATCGCGTCCATCCACAGAAGATTTGTACCAAATCTCTTCCACTTTGCCCAAATCTCTGTAATTAAGTAACGCATTGTTCAGACTGGTGATTCTGTTTGGATTCTTGGATTTTGATTTTAGAATGGCCAAATCTGCCGGATATTCAGGTCGTGTTTGGGTATAGGCAATACTGCCATCGCTTGAAACGCTGTATGAACCTCCGGAATACGGCCTGCCCAATGTAGTGCCTCCCACATTATCCACGAGCTTAGTGGCTTTACCATCTAGGGAAATCAGTCCAACCTTCCCATTTCCTTTATCATCATAATACACATACACGCCATCGCCTTTAGAATTCCATTGAATGTCTGAAACTGATCTATCCAACCCTTGAGAAATGACATGTTGATTGCTTCCATCCACATTCATGATGTGTAATTGACGTGTTTGAAAGGTTTGTACCTTATCTTCAAAACTTACATAAGCAATATATTTCCCATCTGGTGAAACCTGGGGTTCAGCATCAGGGCCGTTGCGGTCCGTTAAGGTCGCAATACTTCCTGTTTGTACATCAACGGAATAGATTTCACTATTTCGGAAACGATATTCCCAATCCGCTACCCTGTTGGCGGAAAAGTAGATTTTAGAACCGTCCTTGGCCCATGACAAAGTGCCTCGGTGATGCCAATCTCCCGAAGTAACCTGACGTGGAGCACCGCCATTTGCTGGAACCACAAAAATATGGTTGAATCCGGGGGCAATATATCCACGCCCATCCGCTTCATGATACAGACGGTCTGTAATTCTAGGCGCTTCTTCCCATTTTGCGCCTTTGGGTTTAGCCGGAATTTTGGCTATAACAGGTGGTGCTTGCGGCACGTTCATGGAAAAGGCCAACTGAGTCCCATCTGGTGACCAAGTCAAAGAACTTGGGCTAAATGGAAGCTGCGTGAGCTTGGCTACCTTGCCTGTACCAACCCAGTACATATAAATTTCAGAACCTTCATCCGTACTGCTGGTGAACGCGATACGGTCTCCACTTGGAGACCATTTAGGACTGCTTTCATTAACTTCTCTTGATGTGAGTTTTTGGTTCTGACTGCCATCGACATTGATCAACCAAAGATTACCTGAGGAACCATCCTTCATAATATCATAACCCATTCTTTGGTAGACCACCCAATCGCCATTGGGGGAGATCTGGGGATCAGAAACATATTGAAGATCGAAAATATCGAGATAAGAAAAGTCCTTTTTTTGTGCTAAAGAGAATTGTACTGCTGCTCCGAGAAAAAGTAAAAGAAATAGTTTACGCATTGTTCTGATTTTTGAAGTTTTTAAAAGTAATGCAATTCCATTTAGGATTCAAGACGATACTTTCCTATTATCTTTGAAAATCAATATAGAATTATGGACTTTACCAACAAAACCGTTTTGATCACAGGAGCCTCCCGCGGTATAGGAAAAGCCACCGCCATTGCTTTCGCACAAAAAGGGGCCAAAGTGGGGCTAAATTATAGAAGCAATGATGAAGCTGCTGAACTCACTTTAAAGGAATTGCCCGGTGAAGGGCACCAACTTTTTAAGTGTGACATTTCCCAAAAAGAGGAAACCCAAGCCTTGATTAACGACTTTGTCAAAGCCTATGGCCATCTAGATGTATTGGTAAACAATGCAGGGATTTCCATTTTTCATGAAATTGATTCAGTGGATTTTGACCATTGGACCCATGCTTGGGAAAAAACCTTTGAAACCAACCTTTTTGCCGTGGCCAATCTCTGTTATTGGGCAGCTCAAGCGATGATGAAAACCGATGGCGGACATATTGTGAATGTTTCTTCGCGGGGCGCTTTTCGTGGCGAACCCACCAAACCTGCTTATGGGGCCAGCAAAGCTGCATTGAATTCCATGAGTCAATCCTTGGCTAAAAAATTGGCACCCCACAACATTTATGTTGGGGTTGTGGCACCCGGATTCACAGAAACTGAAATGGCTGCCAAAACCCTTACCCCTGAAGAACGTGAAAACCTGCTTCGTGAATCTCCTTTTAAACGAATGGCCCAACCCGAAGAAGTAGCCCATGCCATTTTGTTTTTGGCTTCGGATGAGGCGGCTTACTCATCAGGCACCATAATTGATGTAAATGGCGCCTCATACCTAAGAAGTTAAGCTATGAAGACAGCCACCGTTGCACAAATTAAAAAGGAACTCCAATTCAAATCCCAAGAAGAGGTAATGCAGCTCTGTCTGCGCTTGGCCCGGTTTAAAAAAGAAAATAAGGAACTGCTCACCTACTTACTGTTTGAATCGGATAGTGAGGAAGGCTACATCGAAACGGTTAAAGAAGAGGTTGATGAAATGTTCGCTGAAATCAACGTCAACAGTTATTTCTATATCAAAAAAAGTGTTCGAAAAATCCTGAGAACAGTAAAGAAATACATCCGCTACTCTGGCAACAAGGCCACGGAAGTGGAACTGCTACTGTACTTCTGTGAAAAGCTGAAATCTTTTCAACCATCCATCCAACGAAATACCACGCTAAAAAATCTGTACCAGCGTCAATTGGACTACGTCCAAAAGAAAATACCAGCGCTACATGAAGATCTACAACACGATTTTGGAATCATCTTGGAAGAACTCTGATTTTTGAGAAATCCAATCAACCTCAATCCAACCTACAATCGATTCAAAAAGTTTAAGTAAATTGGGGGTTGACTAACGACTCAAAATTTTACATGATGAAATTTCAACCAACCTCTATGGGGATTCGGGTATTGTTAACCTGTGTTCTCTCAATCCTATTTCTCCAAATACAAAATGCCCAAAATACCATTGCGGTTGACACCAGTTTTTACAGTGGATTTGAATGGCGGAACATCGGGCCCAATCGAGGGGGGCGATCTTTAGGTTGTGCCGGAAGCCCTTCCAGGCCCAACGAATATTATTTTGGGGCCACAGGAGGTGGACTCTGGAAAACTATTGATGGCGGGAACAATTGGACCTGTGTTACTGATGGACAAATTACGAGTTCCTCCGTAGGTGCGGTTGCCGTTGCCGAAACCAATCCCGATGTGGTCTATATTGGCATGGGTGAGACCCAATTGCGCGGTAGCATTACCCAAGGCGATGGGGTGTATAAAACTACGGATGGCGGAAAGACCTGGACCCATTTAGGCCTTGAAGAAACCCAGGCCATTTCCAGGGTTCGTGTGGACCCAACCAACGAAAACATTGTATACGTTGCCGCCCTTGGACACCCTTATGGAGACAATGAAGAACGGGGAGTGTTCAAAAGCACCGACGGCGGAAAAACTTGGAAGAAAGTTCTTTACGTAAGTGATAAAGCAGGTGCCGCCGATTTGATCATTGACCGAAACAATCCCAATGTTCTGTACGCAAGCACATGGCAAGTGTACCGAAAAGCATGGAAAATGTGGGGCGGTGGACCTGATTGCAAATTGTGGAAATCCACAGATGGTGGTGAAACGTGGACTGACCTTACCCAAAACCCCGGTATGCCCAAAGGGCCCATCGGAAAAATTGGAGTTACCGTATCCCCAGTGGATTCCAACAGGGTTTGGGCCGTTGTAGAGGCCAATGAAGGCGGTGTTTTCCGTTCAGACGATGCTGGAAAGACCTGGGAGCTCACCAACAATGAACGCAAATTAAGACAACGTGCCTTTTACTACTCTCGTATTTATGCCGATCCAAAGGATAAGGATGTAGTTTATGGATTGAATGTTGGCTTCTTTAAATCTACAGACGGCGGTAAAACATTTGAGACTGAAATTGAGGTGCCCCACAGTGACAACCATGATCTTTGGATAGATCCCAACAATCCGGATAGAATGATCAGCTCCAACGATGGAGGCGGAACCGTGAGCATTAATGGTGGAAAAACATGGACCGAACAAGATTATCCAACTTCCCAATTTTATCACGTGATGACCACCAGCGATGTTCCTTATCATGTTGTGGGCGCGCAACAAGATAACAGTACCTTGGCCATGCCCAGCGATGGATGGGATTTTATGCAGGCGCGGGGTCCTAACCACGGATGGTATTATGCCGTAGGCGGCGGGGAAAGTGGCTGGATTACCCAAAGCCCCACCAATCCTGATGTTTTTTATGCAGGAAGTCAAGGCGCACTACTTACAAGATACGATCGAAGCAATGGCCAAACACGAGATATTCAGGTGTATCCGAGATTTTTCTCTGGTGAGCCAGCTAGTGCCCTTCCCGAACGTTGGCAATGGACCTTTCCCATTATGTTTGCGCCCAAAGACCCCAACGTGATGTACACTTGTTCCCAGCACGTATGGAAAACCACCAACGACGGACAGACTTGGGAAAAAATAAGTCCCGACCTTACCTATGCCGACCCTGAAACTTTAGGAAAAACAGGCGGTGTGATCACCATGGACATGAATGGTCCTGAAATTTATGCCACGGTGTTTGCTTTGGCTCCATCAAACCACGATATCAACACTATTTGGGCGGGATCAGATGACGGAAAAATCCATATTACCCGTGATGGTGGAAAAAACTGGGCGGATATTACCCCTGAAGATTTACCCAAATATTCCAGGGTGAGCATTATTGAAGAGTCGGTTCACAATCCAGGCACCTTGTATGTGGCCGCCAACCGATATCAGGTAGATGACCGCGAGCCTTATGTTTTTAAAACCCACGATTACGGCAAAACATGGACCAAAATCATCAATGGAATAGCTCCGGGGCATTTTGCCCGTTCCATTCGTGAAGATCACGAAAGGGAAGGCTTGCTCTTTTTGGCCACAGAACATGGGGTTTATTTTTCCATAAATGATGGGGATGAATGGCAATCTCTTCAATTGAACTTGCCCGATACACCTATCCGTGACTTGGTTATCAAAGACAATGATGTGGTATTGGGCTCCCATGGTAGAGGTTTTTGGATATTGGATGATATTCAACCGTTCCGAGAATATTCTGAAGAAATACTGAACAAAAAATATACGCTCTTTAAACCCACGGATGCCATTCGGGGAATCTATGATGCCACCTTCCAGTATCACCTTCAGGAGCAAGTGGACACCATTACCTTTGAAGTTTTGGACGCCAATGACAATCTCATCGATTCTTTTGGCGGAAACAAACCCAAATATGAAGAAAAAGCCGAGTCGTCTTGGTATGGTGGCAATCCAACGACCAAGCCAACCACTGCAAAGGGATTGAACAGCTTTTCATGGAACCTAAGATATCCAGGTCCCACAACTTTTGATGGGATCATCATCTGGGGTGCAATGGCCGATAGAGGTCCAATAGCACCACTGGGCACCTATAAAATCAATATGAAGATAGGCGATGAAGTGGTGGAAACCGCTCCATTCAAAATTACGATGAACCCAAATTTAAAAGGAGTGAGCGCACAGGATCTTCAAGAGCAGTTTGAATTGGCCTCCAAGATTACAGCAAAGGCAACCATTGCCAATGAAGCTGTCATCCAAATAAGAAGCATCCGCAAACAGATTGATAGTTTGGGCAAAGGTGTTTCCAGCAGAAAGTTTACAAAGCTTTCTGAAGAATTTATGGAAACCCTTACTGAAATTGAGGAAGACCTCTATCAAACCAAAAACCAATCGGGACAGGACCCTTTGAACTTCCCCATAAAGTTGAACAATAGGCTCAACGCGCTTCAACGCAGCATAGAGACCGGTGATGCCAAACCAACGGATGCCGCTTATGTAGTTTATGATGAGCTGACCCGGGAATTGGACAGCCACATGTCCAAACTCAACAGCACATTGGAAAAAGAACTCCCAAAGGTAAATGCTATTTTAAAAGACAATGGAATATCTACCATCGAGGCCGAATAGGGCCTCATGGTTTTTAAAAATGAGACTCATTCTAAATTGACCTCAAGTGTTTATCCTACAACGTATTATTCGTAATTTTACGTAGTCAGGATGAATAAAATTGTAATCATAGGGATTTCTCTGCTTATTTTGCTACAAGGAGCTAGTATTCACTTAACTGATTTGGTGGAACTTGGGCGATTAGTGGAACATTACCAATTTCATAGTGAGGAATATGGTGATGATTTTATGGTTTTTGTTTCCAAACATTACGGGGAACTAAAAGTAGCGCATAGCGAAAAACACCAAGAGGAACAAAAGGAACATGAAAAATTGCCCTTTCAGCACCAATCCCAATGTGCGCAACCTTTGGTCTTTGTTCTCAATGCGGATAATTTTATCAACTCCCGTACCGAAATTCCCATTGTCTCAAAAGGAAATTTCCACTACCAGATGTCTTACTCCCTAGTTTGGGGAGATGGTCCTTTCCAGCCGCCCAAGTACGCATAATTCATAGTATTTCAGCATAGCTGAACACTTTTTTACGAGCCTTATTCCATTTAATAATGCTATCATTTTCTATGAATCATGTTTTTAAAAATTATCAACTTTAGCATAAAGAACAAGTTCATTGTTCTCCTCTTTACAGCGACCATAGCTCTTGTGGGGCTATACTCGCTATCACGAATACCCATTGGGGCCGTACCCGACATAACCAACAACCAAGTTCAGGTATTGACCACTTCCAATAGCTTGTCCACCCAGGATATGGAAAAGTTTGTCACCTATCCGGTAGAACTTGAAATGGCCAATCTTCCTGGGGTAAAGGAAATTCGCTCGGTATCCAAATTTGGACTATCGGTCGTAACCATTGTCTTTGAGGACGATATGGGCACCTATTTGCCCCGGCAACTTATCGCAGAAAAAATTAAATCTGCCTCAAGCCGAATTCCTGAAGGATTTGGAAGCCCGGAAATGGGACCTATAACCACAGGATTGGGTGAGATTTATCAATACATCCTAGATGTGGAACCCGAGTACAAAGACCAATACGATGCAACGGAGCTCCGAACCATCCAAGATTGGATTGTAAAGCGCCAACTTTCCGGTATCCCCGGCGTGGTGGAGGTAAATACATGGGGCGGTCGTCTTAAACAGTATGAAGTGGCCATCGAGACCCAAAAACTGAACGCTTTTAACATTACCGCAAAGGAAGTGTTCACCGCATTGGAGAACAACAACAGCGTAACTGGGGGTGGGTACATCGAAAAGGTAAATCAAGCCTACTTTGTCCGCGGCGAAGGTTTGGTGGGTAGCCTAAAGGATATTGAAAACATTGTAGTAACTAATCGAAACGGTATTCCCATTTACATAAAGGATGTGGCCAAAGTTGGGTTTGGCAGCGCTCCAAGGTTTGGGGCCATAACGGGCAACGGTGAGGGCGAAAAAGTCCTTGGCCAGATTATGATGCTCAAGGATGCCGACTCTAAACGAGTAATAGAATCCGTAAGGGAACGGGTAAATGCCATCTCCAAAGCGCTTCCAGAAGGAGTTTATATTAACCCATTCTTGGATCGAAGCGAACTTATCGGAAGAACCACCTTTACCGTGACCGAAAACCTGATTCTGGGTTGTCTGATCGTGATTTTCGTGGTGGTACT
Organism: Bacteroidia bacterium; assembly: GCA_030427985.1. Taxonomy (GTDB): domain Bacteria; phylum Bacteroidota; class Bacteroidia; order Flavobacteriales; family Flavobacteriaceae; genus Flagellimonas. Next base: position 20,950 of record JAUIBH010000052.1, read on the forward strand.
GCTTTTGGGCAATTGGCGTTCGGGTCTAGTTGTAGCTTCAGTAATCCCGCTCTGTTTGCTGTTCGCACTTACTTTGATGAACATTTTTGGGGTAGATGCCAACTTGCTAAGCCTTGGCGCCATTGATTTTGGGATTATCATAGATGGTGCCGTCATCATTGTGGAATATATTGCTTTCCAAATCACACAAAAGAAAACCGAAATAGCCAATTTGGGTAAAAAAGAGATGCAATCGGTAAAAGACGGCATTACCTTAAAAGGCGCCACAAAAATGATGAACTCGGCTGTATTTGGACAGCTTATCATTCTAATCGTGTTCATCCCAATTTTATCGTTGAGCGGTGTGGAAGGAAAAATGTTTAAACCCATGGCACTCACCTTCAGTTTTGCCTTGTTGGGTGCAATCCTATTCTGTTTTACTTATGTGCCTGTGGCATCGGCCCTGTTTTTAAAGCCATCCAAAGAGTCATCCAAGAACATATCCGTTCGTTTGGTCAGCTGGATAAACAAACAATATGAACCTGTGATTGAGTGGGCCATGAAGCATAAAAAAGCAGTATTGTCCACAGCCGCAGCCTTATTGGCGGGAGCCATTTTGTTGTTCTCTTCCATGGGAGGGGAATTTGTACCCACCTTGGATGAGGGCGATTTTGTGATCCAGCCCATACTGAAAACAGGGACATCATTGGCCAAAACTGTGGAAACAACAACCAAGATCGAGCAAATTTTAATAGATCAATTCCCTGAAGTAAAGCAAGTGGTAAGCCGTATTGGTGCCGCAGAAGTACCCACAGACCCCATGTCCATGGAAGAAAGCGATGTAATTATTTCCCTGAATCCCAAAGACGAATGGGTCTCGGCGGAAACCAAGGACGAACTGGCCGATAAATTCAAAGAAGCTTTAACCGTGATTCCCGGTATGGAGGTGGAATTTACCCAACCCATTGAAATGCGATTCAATGAATTGATCACAGGGGTACGGGCCGATATAGCCATAAAGATATTTGGCCAAAACTTGGAGACGCTGAACAGAAAGGCCAATGAAATAAAAGACCTCATCCAAGATGTAGAAGGTGCATCCGATATCACCGTAGAAAAAGTGGAAGGCCTACCTCAGATGAACGTGTCCTATAATCGAGCTAAAATTGCCCGCCACGGCCTAAACATTGCTGACCTTAATGAAATGATTTCCATGGGCTTTGCCGGTAAAATTGTGGGCAGCGTGTTTGAGGGCGAAAGACAGTTTGATCTTGCCGTTAGATTGAATTCCGAGAATCGTCAGGATATCTCCAACCTAAAAAACCTATATGTTGATATTCCAAATGGAGGAAAAATCCCCATGAGCGAGCTTGCAGACATAACCTATCAAAAAGGTGCTGCAAAAATCTCCCGTGATGATACTCAAAGACGTATTGTGGTAGGAATCAACGTAAGAAATCGTGACCTGCAATCCGTTGTGGACGATATACAACTATTGGTCAACGAAAATATCTCGTTGCCTCCTGGGTACATTATTACCTATGGCGGACAGTTCGAAAACCTTCAAAATGCTAAAGCTAGGTTGCTAATAGCCGTGCCCATTGCACTCCTACTCATCTTTATCATGCTGTATTTTGCTTTTGGCTCGGTTAAGGAAGCTTTGCTGATTTTTTCCGCTATTCCACTTTCGGCTGTTGGGGGTGTACTCTTGCTTTGGTTGCGGGATATGCCCTTTAGTATCTCGGCCGGGGTAGGGTTCATTGCGCTTTTTGGTATTGCTGTGTTGAACGGAATTGTGCTCATTGAGCATTTCAAGGAACTCAAAGGAAAAGACTTTGATTCGATGGAGGACTTAATCAAACAGGGAACCAAGGATAGGCTCCGTGCTGTATTATTGACGGCTTCCGCAGCAGCTTTGGGCTTTTTGCCCATGGCAGTGTCTACCAATGCAGGTGCCGAAGTACAACGACCCCTTGCTACTGTGGTCATCGGCGGGTTGGTAACGGCCACCCTACTTACTTTAGTGGTATTGCCCGTTTTATATGCCTATACCCACAACATTAAATTCCGTGGTATGAGAAAAAGAAGAAAGGAAAGAAGAATGAAAAATCGCAATGCATTGACAATTATGATGCTATTGGTTTCTCTTTCGGGATTCTCACAAACCAAATTGAATCTCGAAGATTTGATGGCTCTTGCCCTTCAAAACAACAAGGGAATCCAAGCAGAATCTTTACTGGTTGATCGGGCAGAAACTTTGAAAGGAACTGCTTTTGAATTTGATAAAACGGATATTTATTATCAGTATGATGAAAATAATCTAGCGCTCAACGGGGAACCCCTTAAAGTTTTTGGGGCACAGCAACAGTTTAAGTTCCCTACGGTGTACGGAGCCAAAAACAGGCTTCAAAAATCGAATTATGAATTACAAAAATCATCTTTTGAGATTAAAAAGAAGCAACTGTACCAAGCATTGAGCATTGCCTATTATCAATATCAGACATTGAGGCAAAAAGCAAAGCTTTACAGTACGCTCGATAGTATTTATAGCAAATTCGCCCATGCAGCCAACAGACGTTTTGAACTGGGCGAGACCAACTATCTGGAAAAAGTAACCGCAACAGCCAAGCAACGTCAGATTGCGAACACTTATTCTAAGGTCAAGCAACAAATATTGACGGCTTACGGCCAGATCATGAGCTTGGTACAAAGTGAAGATTCGTTGGACATCGTGAATAAAAAACCAGAAAAGCTCACAGTACTAAATGCCCAAGGATTGTTGGATACGGAAACCTCATTTTTGGACAATCGGCAAGCATTGAGCAATGCCCAAAAAAGTCTAGAAGAAAATAGATTGCTCCCCGACCTCAACCTGGAATATTTTCAAGGGACAAATAGCGGTCTGGGAACATCTTTGTACGGCATCCGATTGGGTGTTCGTATTCCGGTTTTCTTCTTTGGACACAGTAGTAAAGTAAAGTCGTCCAAAATTCAAACGAAGATCACGGAAATGCAGAACACCGAGATCACCGTTGCCATGAACCAACGCTATAAAACTTTGTTGGGACAATTGGAGCAGCAAGCCAAAGAACTCTCCTACTACGAGGATGAAGGTGGTCTGTTGTCCGATCAAATTTTGAAAGCGGCCACGGGAAACTTTCAAAATGGGGAAATTGACTTTTTCCAATACATCCAAAGTTTGGAAAACGCTTACGACATCCAGCTCAATTATTTGGATGTGCTCAACCAATACAATCAAACCGTAATCGCCATTAATTACTTGACAATAACATTATAACAATGAAACATATACTTCAATTCGCCGCTGTTTTCCTTCTGCTGATGGGCTGCGGTAACAAGAACAACGAAGCATCCGCTTCCAAAGAACTGGAAAAAGAAACGGGAATCGTGGTCACACAAGATCAATTCGATACCAACAATCTCATGATCAGCTCTATGGAAAAAAGAACATTTCCAAAAATGGTAGAGACCTCTGGAATGATCGATGTGCCACCAGAAAACCGAGCCAGTATTACCGCGTTTATGGGTGGTTTCGTGAAACAGACATCGCTCCTAATCGGTGATCAAGTGAAAAAAGGACAACTATTGGTAGTCTTGGAAA
>JAUIBH010000053.1 GCA_030427985.1 Bacteroidia bacterium
TTGATGGGGAATGGTCCTCGTTGAACAACGTTCCGGCAGGTTTTGCAGACAACATCGACAACGACACCCAGTTAACAGATGCCGAGGTGGCAACAGCGGTGAACAACGAGTTCCCGAACCTGGACACTGATGCAACGGACGATTTCTCGGGCGACTTCAATGATTTGACCAATTTGCCGGCCAACCTTGATACCGATAGTACCGACGACTTTGATGGAGAGTGGTCCTCTTTGGCGAACGTTCCGGCAGGTTTTGCCGATGACATCGACAATGTGGACGATGCGGACAACGACCCTGCGAACGAGCTTCAGACTATCACCTCCGCCGATGGTACGGTCACGGTGACCCCTAGTGGCAACGACTATGACCTGTCCGGTTTCAGTGGGGACTTTGGCGACCTGACAAACGTACCTGCAAATTTGGACACCGATAGCACCGACGATTTTGATGGAGAGTGGTCCTCTTTGGCGAACGTTCCAGCCGGTTTTGCCGATAATGTGGACAATGTGGATGATGCGGATTCGGTAGTTGGAAACGAGTACAACACCAATTTTACGGTTACCGGAGGTAATCTTCGAATAACAGATGGGGGAGGTGATCTTGATGTGCCCTTGAGTTCAATAGATACAGATGATCAAACTGCGTCCGAAGTAAATTCAGACAGCCCTGTGGATGTTGACGGTGATGGAAATACAGAGGCAACTGTTGAAGATGTTATTCAGGATATAGCACCGATTACTTCCAAAGCGGCTCGGATTTTCTATCCCCCCTCAATAGCTATTGATGCATCAACCAATGGTACGGGAAGAACTGTGGATTTGTATGCTCAATATGTTGCGCAATACGGGACTCCTTCTGTTGCTAGTGCTGGAGCACCAGCAGCTATTCCAACGTATGGGGCAACTGAACTTTATTACTATGTAACCTATGCAGACCCATCTGTTTTTGCTAATATGACTATAGATGCCAATGGGGAGCTAACCTATGACATCATCGGGCAACCGGCTGATTACAATGCATTGATCAATGTGGTGTTTGTTGTAAAGTAAAAATGATATAAAGACTAACCGATTTGAAATCAAAAAAACTACATAAGTCTTTATTCATTGGATTGTTTGTCCTGTTTTTTGGGATGAACTTTGCAAATGCCCAATTTTTGCTTCAAGCACCCAATACTGGTGATGAGAACAATTATCAATGGTTTGAAGCTTCAGATTTGGGCACCGTTCTAGGAACAAATTCCTTTTACGAAGCCACTCAACCTGGGGTTTATTTCGCTACTTATGATGGAACGCTTTGCGGGTCCAATGCTACGGGATATTTCATTTTAACCGAATGCAATGCTCCAAACAATGAGGTTACACTTGATATTTCAGCAAGTGTGCCTTCCGGAGCTACAGTGAGTTGGAATCCTGCATTACCGGGAGATCAAACCCGCCCAATGGTTATCAGTACGCAAACCGTAATGCGTTATACAGCTACTGTCAACAAAGCAGGAAATAATTCTGAACTTCCAAGATTCACTGTGGTTTGTATGAGTCAAGCTGCTAATTTGGTGGATGATATGATTGTGGTAAATGAGGATGAATCCGTTGCAGTTCCCATTTATGATAATGATTCAGATTTGCCAACTACGGGAACTCTTACCGCTACGGACCCGTCCAATGGTTCAGTTGCTATAAATGATAACGGCACGGCCAATGACCCATCGGATGATATAGTTACCTATACACCCAATCCAGATTATAATGGAAGTGATTCTTTTGATTATACCATCTGTAATTCGTTAGGGGATTGTAGTACGGCTACGGTAACTGTGGATGTGTTGCCTATTGTGGATACCAATAATGACTCAGTTTCAACAGATATTAATACAGATATTGTTGTGTTGTGGAGAGGTAATGACAATGATATTCCCACCGTTGGTTCTATTACGGCCACGAATCCATCTAATGGAAGTGTTGTCTTAAATGATAATAACACAGCCAATGACCCATCTGATGATGACATTACTTATGAGCCTAACACCGATTTTATCGGAACGGATACGTTTGATTATACGGTGTGTGATACCAATGGAAATTGTGATACCGCCACCATTACAGTTATCGTTAATTCTCTCGGAATTGATTTGGATACGGATGGAGATGGTATTGTGGATAGTTTTGAAGACCTCAATATTGACAATGATAACGACCCATCCACTAATCCAACAGATACAGATGGAGATGGTTTCCCAGACTATATGGATATTGACAGTGACGATGACGGTATTCCTGATAATATTGAAGCACAACCCGCACTCGGCTATATTGCGCCAAGTTTGGTAGATACCAATGGAAATGGATTGGATGATGCCTATGAAAATGACGGTAATGTGGGCTTAATCCCTATGGATTCTGACAATGATGGTATCCCAGATTATGTGGATACCGATAGTGATGATGACAATGTGCCAGATGCTATTGAAGGTCACGACCTTGATCAAGACGGAGTTGCAGATGTAACACTTGTAGGTTCAGATAAGGATAATGACGGTTTGGATGATGGCTACGAGGGTGAAACTGTCATTGATATTGATGTCAATGATAAAATTGATGATCCAAGCTTAGACTTGCCCGATACAGATTCTGACGGTATTCCAGATTTTAGGGATTCCGATGATGATGATGATGGTATCGAGACCATTGATGAGGATTTAGACCAAGATGGAAACTATGCCAATGACGATTCCAATGAAAATGGAATTCCCAACTATCTAGATCCAGATTTAGGCGAAACCACTGTTGAAACTGTAGATGTCATCAATGTAATAACACCAAACGGAGATGGTGTGCACGATGTGTTGGCTATCAACGGTCTTGAAAATTATCCGAACAACACGGTCAAAATTTATAACCGATGGGGTGTTATGGTCTATCAGACCAGAGCCTATGACACCGTTGGAAATGTCTTTGATGGTACATCCCAAGGTAGGGTGACCGTAGATCAAAACAACAAACTTCCAGTGGGCACCTATTTCTACATCATAGACTACCAAGATGAGACAGGAAGCATGAAACAACTTACAGGGTATCTATATATAAACCGATAAAAATGGCCGCAGTGCAGAAAAAGACTTTTACAAATAGAATTTGGGGACTGCTTACCGTGTTACTGCTTGGGGCAATGGGAGCAGTTTACGCACAACAAGATGCACAGTACACGCAATACATGTACAACACGGTAAGTGTTAACCCTGCCTATGCCGGTTCTAGGGGACATTTGAGTATTGCCGCCCTATATCGCAACCAATGGTTGGGGTTGGATGGTGCTCCTGAGACACAAACGCTCAATATCCATACGCCTATGGGATACAGAGGCGTTGGTTTGGGCCTTTCGGTGGTGAACGATAAAATTGGTCCAACTTCTGAGACCTATTTTGATGTAGACTTTTCCTATACTATTTACACTTCATTGGAGGGGCGTTTAAGTTTTGGATTAAAGGCTAGTGCCCATATGCTTGATATTCGATATTCAGAGTTGGATGAATTTGAAATAGACCCACAATTACAATCACAGCAGGATATTCAAAACAAATTTTCTCCCAATATTGGCGCCGGGGTCTACTACCATACCGATAGATTTTATGCTGGACTCTCCGCTCCAAGAATATTGGAAACTACCCATTTTGATTCATCTTCTGTGTCCACAGCCAAAGAACAAATAAATTTATATGCCATTACAGGTTATGTTTGGGATTTGAATCCTTTTCTAAAATTTAAACCAACCCTTTTGACCAAAGTGGTGCAAGGTGCTCCGTTGCAGGTTGACCTTTCGGCCAACTTTATGTTGAATGAACGGTTTATTGGTGGCGTAGCCTACCGATGGGATGCCGCTTTCAGTGGCTTGTTCGGTTTTATGGTCTCCGACCAATTTATGATCGGGCTGGCCTATGACCGTGAAATTACCGAATTGGGAGCAGCCACCTTCAATGATGGTTCTTTTGAGGTTATTCTTCGTTACGATTTCATCAGAAACGTGGGCAATCTTAAATCGCCACGCTTCTTTTAAGGACAATTTAAAAGTCTTACTTCCGATAAATTCCGCCAAAGGTCATATTTTTACCGCATGGAAGAGGAAAATGTGATATTGGTAAATGAGGCTGATGAGCCTATTGGCCTAATGCCCAAAATGGAAGCCCACGAGAAAGCATTGCTGCATCGGGCTTTTTCTGTTTTTGTGATGAATGACAAGGGAGAGACCATGCTCCAGCAACGTGCCAAGGATAAATACCACTCCCCTTTATTGTGGACCAACACCTGTTGTAGCCACCAAAGAGAAGGAGAATCCAATATTGAGGCCGGGAAACGCCGGCTTATGGAAGAAATGGGATTCAGTACAGAACTTACGGAGTTATTTTCATTTGTCTATAAAGCTCCATTTGATAATGGTCTCACCGAACACGAGTTTGATCATGTCATGATGGGCACCTTCAATAAAACCCCTGAAATTAACCCTGATGAAGTGGCGGATTGGAAATGGATGCATCCCGAAGACATCAAAACCGACATTTCCAAAAACCCTGATGAGTATACCGCTTGGTTCAAGATTATTTTTGAACGTTTCTACGACCATCTCATGCAAAACATCCCGGCATCATGAAGGTAAAAGTGAGCAGAAAGGCCATTTTTAATGCGGCACACAGATTGCATCGGCCAGATTGGGACGAAGAAAAGAACAAAGCCGTTTTTGGAAAATGCAACAATCCGCGCTACCATGGCCACAATTATGAGCTTATTGTTAGCGTTACCGGTGAAATTGATCAAGAAACCGGCTTTGTAATGGATTTAAAAGTACTCAAGGACTTGATCAAGGAACATATTGAAGAAGCCTTGGACCACAAAAACCTCAATACAGATGTGCCAGAATTTAAGGACTTGAACCCTACCGCAGAAAATATAGCCGTGGTCATCTGGAACAGATTAAGACCTCTGGTAGAGGATAATAAGGATTTAGAAATTGTCCTTTATGAAACCCCCCGAAATTTTGTAACTTACTCAGGATAAATGGATTTATACCCTTTAAAATTTAAACCAATCCTTAAAGAACGTCTTTGGGGCGGAACAAAACTTAAAGACGTACTCGGCAAACCCATAGAAAGTGACATCACTGGTGAGAGTTGGGAACTATCCGGGGTGCAAGGAGATATATCTGAAGTGTCCAATGGAGCTTTGGCCGGAACTTCCCTTAAAGAATTGATAGCAGAGCAAGGTGAGGCTTTGTTGGGAAAAAGTGTGGTTGCACGCTTTGGGAGTGAATTTCCCATTCTCATCAAATTTATAGATGCCAAACAAGACCTTTCTATTCAGTTGCACCCTAATGACGATTTGGCACGAGAACGACACAATTCCTTTGGAAAAACGGAAATGTGGTATATCATGGATGCGGACCCTGGTGCAAAACTCATTGTGGGCTTCAACAAGAATGTTGAAAAAGGGGAGTATATCCAAAGTTTGGAAGAAGGCACTTTGTTGGATTTATTGAACTACGAAGAAGTGTCCGAAGGTGATACCTTTTTTATCAACACTGGGAAAATCCACGCCATTGGTGCAGGGGTGATGTTGGCGGAAATACAACAAACCTCAGATGTTACATATCGGGTCTACGATTTTGATCGTAAGGATAAAAATGGGAATCTTAGGGAATTGCACACCGGTTTGGCCGTTGATGCCATCGACTATGAACAAAAAGATGATTTTAAAGTTAATTATCCCAGCAATAAAGGTGTTGCCAATACTATGGTAGCTTGTCCATATTTTAAAACCAACTTTTTGGATTTGAATGATTCAATGCACCAAGATGTTTCCAAAAGGGATTCGTTTACCATTTATATGTGCGTTGGCGGTGAGGCAACCATTACCAATGATTGGGGCAGTACTTCCATAAAACGGGGAGAAACTGTTCTGGTATCCGCTTCAAGTAGCTTTGTGGACATCAACTGCCATGGAGCCAGACTTTTAGAAGTTACCATTTAGTAGTACATTTGAAAAAATACTCATAATGCCAAGTATTCGTGATTTAAAAAAGGATGTCAACTTTGTATTGGGAGACATCATAGAAGCGGTTTATATCTGGGAGGCCGGTTCAGGTAACAAAGAGTCTGAAGAAGGGACCGTGGTCATTGACAAGGCCATTGCCGTGTTTGATGAGCTCATGGACAAAATCCATCAGAAAGACGTAGAGGATACCAAAGCCCATTTTAAGGAGATTAGGGCCCAATTGGAAGTAAAAGCCACAGAACTTGTGGAAGAACTGAACAATCTCGCCAGTTAATTAGTAGTATCCTGGTCTTTTAAAAAGGCTGAAAGGGCTTTTCCATATTTGGATGATGCCACTTCGGGAGAAAGTTTTTTGTACACAGAATCTAAATATTTTGGGTTAGCCTCTCTCGCTTCCGTTAGCATAATGTAGGGCGTGGCGTAGGAATCGCCGTTGTTCAAGCCAAAATTCAGCACATACCGATACCGATTCAACAAGTTTTGATCGGCCAATCTTTGAAGCGAATCCAAAGCTTCGGTGTTTTCTAGATATTCCGGTTTTGCAGCTTCTTGCACCAAGGTGAAATCCTTAAGGTTGAAATTGGACAACATTTTGTTGAATTCTGAAAGTTTTTCGTGGGATGTTGAACCCAATATCTCTGGATTTTTATCAAAAGTGTTCCAAGACGTATTGATCACAATTTCCCCAGGCTCCCCAAAGAACATAATCCTATCGTTTATTTCATTTTTGTCCTCTTTTTCCAGATAGAGGAAAAATACATCGGGGTCTTCAACTTCTTGGGAAAAGGAGAAGGTTCCATCGCCTTCAATTTTAAGGGAATCCAATACCACCAAGGTCGAATCGTTGGATTGTTGTAGAAAAAGGGTGCCTTTTTTCAACCCTTTAATGTTTCCGGAAACAATCATGGTGTTTTCCGTGTTCTTTTCACAGGAAGCAATGGCCAGTGCCAAAAGTGCTGCGGTAAGGATTCTCTTCATCATTAAAATTTTGCTCGGCAAATATGCATAAACTTCTGAACTTTTTAAACTTTGGAAGCCACTTCCATCAATAAAGCACAGATATAGGCCCCTGCCGTGCCCACAACATAGCCAAAAACAGCCAGAAGAATGCCCACTGAGGTCAAGGAAGGGTGAAATTCGGCCGCCACAACCGGTGCCGAAGCTGCACCACCCACATTGGCCTGGCTCCCCACCGCCAGAAAAAAGTAGGGGGCTTTGATCAACTTGGCCACCAAGATCAACAGCCCGGCGTGTATCGAAATCCAAACCAACCCAATGGCAATGAGGCCTGGGTTTTCCAAAACTTTACCTAAATCCATCTTCATACCAATGGTGGCCACCAAAATATAAATGAACATGCCCCCAACCTTACTGGCACCGGCCCCTTCATAATTTTTAGCTTTGGTAAAGGATAAACCGATTCCAATGGCGGTGGCAAAAACCACCATCCAAAGAAATTGGGAACCTAGGGAAGAAAGTATTTTTTGTTTGTTGCGGATGACCTCAAAATTAGCTTCCAAAAATCCAGCGAAATGGTGGCCCAAAAAATGGGCGATACCAACCCCGGCGAAGGCATAAAACAACATCATCATCAAATCGGGCAATGAGGTAACCCGTGCAATCTTTTCTGTATAGGTAGATACCTTTAGCTTTAAGTCCTCAATGGAAGAAGTATCCGCTTTTAGCCAAGCATCGATTTTTTTTGTTTTGCCAATGCCCAATAAGAGTATGGCCATCCAAAGATTGGCCACTACAATATCAATCAACACCATTCCACCATAATTTTCTTGGTTGTATTGGAAGACTTCCAGCATGGCAGCCTGATTGGCTCCTCCACCAATCCAACTTCCGGCTATGGTGGCCAAACCCCGCCAAACCGCATCAACACCACTGCCACCCACTGTTTCAGGTGAAAAAATAGAGACAATTAAAATGGCCAATGGCCCTCCAATGATTATGCCTGCGGTACCCGTTAAAAACATGATCAGTGCCTTGGAACCCAAATTCACGATGGCCTTCAGGTCTATACTCAAGGTCATTAAAATCAATGCGGCAGGCAAAAGATACCTGCTGGCCACAAAATAGGTTTGCGAAGCCGATTCGTCCACAATGCCCAAACTCGCCAAAATAGCAGGGAGAAGGTAGCACATAAGCACGGTGGGTACCACGCCGTAGAATTTTTTCCAAAAGCCGGTTTTGATTGAAGAGGTATAAAAGACAAAGCCCAAACAGAGGCATAACAATCCAAAGATGACCGTGTCATCCGTAAAAGGTAGTTGGTCCATAGAATTTAAATCCTGATATCCTCAAATATAGGAAAATCAAAAAGTGTAGACACTAGATCTAAATGTTCAACCAGTAGGTAAGCTTTAGGTTGATGGACCTGCTCCTTGGTACAATGGTGTTCACAAAGTAATTATCGTTGTACACCAAAAACAAATCGGATAATGGGGCAAAACGCCATTGCAAACGGGAATTGAAACCTAAATTATCGAGTTGGTTGCTGTATTGCACCAATGTAGACCAGAAAACGGACTTGTTAAAGGTGATGTTTATCCGCGGACTTAACAACCACAGGTCGGCACTTTCATAAGGTTCTGGAAGTTGAATGCTATTGTAGTTCATTCCCAATGAAAGAAACACGGTAGGTTGCAATCGTAAACTCATATCGCCCTCAAAGGAAAAACGTGTGCCGTTGTAGAAATCGCCATATCCGGGCTCCAAAGAGTAGGAAAACACCCTTCGCCGATCACTTTGAAACTCCAGTTCATAGCCCGTGTAGTAATAACCTTGGTCTGCGGGCAATTCAATACCGCCATCGGTACCGGTGGGATCAAAAGGATCGGTAAGATAGGTGAACCTATTGAAGATACGTGCAGAAATCTCTTCTTGGGTCTTAAATTGTGCTTGCCAACTGGTGAAAATAGCATAATCCGTATTTTGGTAATCCATGCTGGGTTTCCAGATGGCATTTGGGCCAAACCGAAAGCCATGGGAATTCAGCTTGCCCTTTTTAGGCCAAAAGTTAACTTCAACAAAGGGTCTTGCCGCCACAATGTCATCTCTGCGGATGTACCCGAGATCTGATCGGAAATCCTCTCCAACAAAATTGCCGCGTAGCCCAAAATTCAAATATCTGGAATTGTACCGAAGGTCTAGCCCGCCGGAACCATCTTTATCGCCAATGTTGTGCGCAAAGGACTTGTGGTAGTAGAATTTACCGGTCCAAGTATTGTCTGCTGATGCAAGATTGTAATCTAACCCAATAACCCGATTGTAGCGGTCTGCTTCTTCCAAGAAATCGTAATCCTTAAAAGTTTGGCGGTTTACAAATAGGAGGCTGAGGTTGGAACGGGAAAACAGTTTCTTTTGAAGTGCAAATACGGTGTTGTTGTTACCGGGTATCTGATTTTCCTCATCTTCCTCTGTTTGGATGTTCAGCAGGCCCAACCGCCAGTTCTCATTGATTTTCCCACTGAGCCGCATTCCAGCCACAATTCCATTTTCAATGGTTTCGCCATCCAAATTTTCGGCAATCCCGATTCTTCTTGAAAAAAATGGGTTGGCATCACGGTCATTTCCAAATGAGCCAAAGAGGTCGCTGTTGTCTATAAAGAATTGTCGTCTTTCAGGAAGCGATACTTCAAAACGGCTGAGGTTGGTCACAAAATTATCCACTTCAACATTAGAGAAATCAGGATTGAGGGTAACATCTAAGTTCATGCCATTTCCTATGGATATTTTGGCATCGCCCCCAAAATTGAACTTGCTCAAGTCCTCATTATTTTCATAGTCCTTACCAACAATTCCGTTGACATAGGGGATAATGGCCATGGGTGTTCTGGATTTTCCCAGTGGTTTTTCAAAGACCATATCACCCATAAACGCCAAGCTGTAGATCAATTGGTTTTGTGGAATTTTTATCCATGTGCTTTGTTCGTTGCTTTGCATATCGAAACGATAGCTATTGAACCGCCACTTGGTTTCCCCTTGTTTAAATTTAAAAGAAGTGAGGGGGATGGCAATTTCACAGATATAATACCCATCATAGAGTTTAGTTTCCCCCTGCCATTTTACGTCCCATGAAGTCGTGAAACCGCTTGGTCCGGAACCTCCATTTGAGATTAGGGCCTCTCTTCGAACCCCGTAGGGGTTCATTCCAAAAAGAAATGCATTGGTACCGTCATTGAAGGTGTCGAACACTAAGCTAATATTATCATTTCCCCCAGCCCTGAAATCCCTTTCCAAAGAAGGTATTACGTAATTGTCACCTTCAGTGCTCACCTTTACGCCAATAAAAAGTGTAGTGGCATTGTAGAGCATTTTAATATCGGTTTGTTGTAAGGCAGGTATAGAATCTGAAGGGAAATATTGTTGAAATCCGTGGGCACTTTCTGCGATATGCCATACAGGATCATCAAGAATCCCATCGATCATTAGGGGTTCTTCTGTATATTTTACAGTGAATTGCTTTGGACTGGTTTGGGCAAAAAATAAGAATGGAAATAGTAGTGTAGCGAGTACAGAACGAAAATAAAACATTATTTGAGCTTAGTTGGTCTACAAATTTATGGGTTAGCTTCGTTAAAAAAATCCCAAAGTTTACATCAATACATTGTCTTTTAAAAAAAGGTGCTGAAAATAGGCACCCATAAATTATATTGATTTCATATCTTGGTCCCTTCTTATGAAGCATTCATCAATCATGAAAAAAATCATCCTCCTTTTTGTATTGGTCCCAGTGCTTGTCTTCGGTAATTTTTGGGGAAAAACGGGACATCGTGTTACGGGTCATATTGCACAAAACTATCTTTCAGGTAAGGCCAAACGGGCTTTGAACGATTTGTTGGAAGGCCATAGCCTTGCTTTTGTCTCTACCTATGCCGATGAAATAAAGGCAGACCGAAAGTATTCCAAATATTCGGCTTGGCATTATGTGAACTATTCATTGGGGATGCGCTATGAGGATTCAGAAAAAAGTGAGTATGGTGACATCATCACGGCCATTGAAGAATGTACACGGGTTATCAAGGATAAAAATAGAAGTAGGGAAGACCGGGTTTTTCACCTTAAAATGTTAATTCACCTCATTGGTGACCTCCATCAACCCATGCATGCCAGTAGGGCAGAGGATAAAGGTGGCAACGATATTCAGGTACTGTGGTTTGGTGAAGGGAGTAATCTACACCGGGTATGGGACAAAAACTTAATTGTTTCCTACGGAATGACCTACACGGAACTGGCCAATGAATTGGACGAAGTTTCGAGAAAAGAGCGTAAAAAAATCCAAGAAGGTACCATTTACGATTGGGTGGATGAATCCCATAAAATTTGCGCAGAACTATATGACTCCACAGCGGTAGGCGAAAAGTTGGGCTACCAATACGCCTACCAATACAATGATTTGCTATTTCAGCAATTGCAAAGAGGCGGATTGCGCTTGGCCAAGGTACTGAACGACTTGTTCGCCTAAGCAGCAATCAAACTTTATTGCAATACGGCCTTTAATTGATTTCTATACTCGGAAGGGTTTTGTCCCGTGAACGCTTTAAACGATTTGTTGAAGTGCGAAAAGTTATTGAAACCACTTTCGTAACATACCTGTGTAATACTCATGGGCTGCTCGGCCAAGAGTTTGGATGCATGTACTAAACGGTACTCGTTTACAAACTGTGTAAAGGTCTTATTGGTGATTTTTTTGAAGTACCTACAAAAAGAGGGCACCGTCATGCTCACCATATCTGCAATTTCATCCAAGGTGATATCTTCCTTAAAATTGGTCTTCACGTGATTAAAGACAATATTGATGCGATCATTGTCTTTCACCTCGGTCTCTATGGAGAAGCCTTCACCATTCAATACCTTAATTTCATCAGAAGTGGCCAATATGTTCAATATATTAAGGATGGACAAGAGCCGTTGAAAGTCGGTCTGGTACTCCAAGATTTCCATTTTTTCGCCAACCTTTACCTTGGTCATGCCAGAAAATGCAATACCGCCCTTGGCAACTTCAAACAGTTTTTGAATGTTCTTCATTTCTGGAATGTTGAAGAAGTCGCTTCCCAGAAAATCAGCTTTCATTTGTACCAAGGTCTCGCTTTTGTTTCCTGTTAATTTATCGGTAAAGCCACAATGGGGTAGGTTAGAACCTATAAGAATAAGGTCACCGTTCCTAAAATAGGAGACGTGGCTACCTATTTGTCGTTTTCCGGACCCTCCGTTAATATAGACCAGTTCCAATTCGGGGTGATAATGCCACCCATTGTTCTTGTTCTCGTTGTTTTCATTGAACTTTTGATAGGTAAACGAGTGACCAAAACTGGGCGCAATTGCCTCAAAAGCAGGTTTTTGAATCATTTTTGCCATTTTATATTTGGTAGTGTAAAGTTACTGCCATGTTATGTAGGGCATCTCTACAAAATTAACTAAAATATATGGTATCTTAACCTTAGCACTAAGTTAACATATCTACCATGTTAAAATTGCATATAAACTGGAAAAGATGGTGGTATTACAGGCTGCTACTCCGCCATACATTTGTACTGTAATCTTAAAAAAACGAAATGTTATGAAGTCAGTAGTAAATTATTTAGTAGCAGGAGCATTCCTATTAGTATCAACAGTAGGGTTTGCAAACGGACCAGCAAAGAGCGAAGTTGAAAAGAAATTGGTTAAAGTTGAACTTGATCCAGTTTTTGTAAAGAAAGGTGAAAAATTGATGATGAACCTTTTGAACATTTCCCAAGGAACTGTTCTTTTAAAGGTGTATGACAGCAAAGAGAGACTTATTTACAGTGAGTCAATCGATGGTGAAATGGTTGTAGAAAAAGCCTTCAACTTTGAAAGAGCCTTTGAAGACGAGTATACTGTAGTTATCGTTGATAAGTTTGGTACTTACAAAGAAACTATGGCAGTAAAATAGTTTGTTTAGTTAATTTTTATGTGCATGGGGCCCTTTTTAGGGCCCTTTTTTTATAGAAATTTTTGCAAATGTTCTCGTTTTCCGGGAGGTAGTGCATCATTTTCTACAGCAAGTTTTAAATGTTCTGGGTTCTTATCCCTTGAAAAAAGTAATTTGTAAAAAGCTTGAGTCGTCAACGGGCTATTGGATTCCTCTACCAATTCCATCATATCTCCCTTGCTTACTTTGCCCACTTCCAAAATGCGGACATAGGTGCCTGGAAAACCATAATCAATAAATTCCTTTAAAATATTCTGGGAATCAAACCGTATTCCCAATTTAAAACAGGGCTCCCTGGGTTGGGTAACTTGCACCAAGGCACTTCCCAGTCTGTAGATACTCCCGATTTTTATTTTTGACTCATTCAAGCCCTCTACAGTGAGATTTTCCCCGAACATGCCCCAATTCCAATCCAAATCCGGATATTTTTCTTTCCAATACGGGTAGTGGTCAGCAGAAAATAAATAACAGGCCTTAAAAACCCCACCATGTACTTTTCTATCAGCAATGGTGTCCTTTGCAACACTTTCTGTTTCCAAGAGTAAAGGTTCGTCCACCGGGCTTTTAAATATCCCGGTTGTGGTCTGTTTGCCGTTCCATACTATTGGAGTAGGGTGGCCTATGTTGGTAGAGATGACTTTCATGTTTTTTAATATTTTAAATAGATATACGCCCAATACATCAACCCAAATTGCAACGGAATTCTTAGGATAAGAATCCATTTGGGTATTCCAGCCGAGGCTTTTTCACCCGATAGCATGTAAAAATGGACCAGCAAGAAAACCATCAACATTACAATGATTCCGTAGATGCTGTAGTCCCTTATTTTATCAAAACCTAACCCAATTCCTAGAATAATTTCGGCCAACCCGCTCAAAAATACCAAAAGCTTAGGATTGGGGAGGTACCTGGGCATGATCCGTAAATATGCTTTTGGATAAATAAAATGCATCAAACCAGCAACTACATACATGCCAGCCATCAGATACAAGTGCCAAGGGGTTTCCATGGCTTAAAAATAAGAAAGGCAGACCTGTTTGGCCTGCCTTTTCAATACTATTTTAATGTAACGCTTATTTGATCATTTCATAGCTACGGGAAATGAACTTAGTAAGCTCTTCTCCTTTCAACAATCCTTTTGACAAACGTGCCAAATCCAAGGATTGATTGATCAAACGCTCCCGCTTTTTAGCGGTTTTGGTGTTCAAGATTTCACTGACCAACTCGTGGTTGGTATTCACGATAAGGTTATACATATCTGGCATATTGCCCATGCCCATAATGCCGCCGCCACCGTTGCGTTGCATTTCCTTCATCCTACGCATAAACTCGGGTTCTGTAATAATGAAGGGTGATGCACTGCTTTCCATAGCCTCCATTTGAATGGTATACCCCTTTTCTTTCACAACCTCCTCAATTTCCCCTTTGAGTTTTTCCTTTTCCTCATCAGAAAGTTTGGAAATAGCTGTATCCTCTTTTTTGATGAGGTTGTCAATGTGGTCTGAATCTACTCGGACAAAAGACAAATTCTCTTTTGAGGTCTCCAATTTTTGAAGCAGGTGTGGTACAATAGGTGAATCCATCAACAAAACTTCATAACCTTTAGCCTTTGCAGCTTCAATATAGCTGTGCTGCGCCTCTTGGTCCGAGGCATAAAGGACTACCAATTTGTCATCCTTGTCGGTTTGGTTGTCCTTAATTTTGGTTTCTAACTCCTCAAAAGTGTAGTATTTGTTTTCAACCGTTGGATAAAGGGCGAACTTGTCAGCTTTTTCAAAGAATTTTTCTTCGGAAAGCATACCGTATTCAATAACCACTTTGATGTCGTTCCACTTTTGCTCAAAATCTTCCCTATTGTTTTTGAAGAGTGAATTCAATTTATCTGCAACCTTTCTGGTGATGTAGGATGAAATCTTTTTTACCGCACCATCAGCCTGAAGATACGATCGGGAAACATTCAACGGAATGTCCGGCGAATCGATGACTCCGCGCAACATGGTCAGGAATTCGGGAACAATCCCTTCAACATTATCCGTTACAAAAACTTGGTTTTGGTACAGCTGGATTCTATCTTTTTGAATGTTGAGGTCGTTGGTCAACTTCGGGAAATACAGAATGCCCGTTAAGTTGAAGGGATAGTCCACATTTAAGTGAATATGGAACAAGGGCTCCTCAAACTGCATGGGATATAGTTCCCTGTAAAATTTTTTGTAATCCTCGTCTTCCAAATCGGTGGGCTGCTTGGTCCAGGCCGGGTTGGGGTTGTTGATGATATCGTCCACCTCTTTGGTTGGAGCCGGTTCATCTTCTTTGGCGCCCTCCGGTTTTGGCAAGGTTTCCGTTTTTGTGCCAAACTTGATGGGAATGGGCATGAACTTGTTGTATTTTGTCAACAGTTCACGGATTTTGGCATCTTCCAAGAATTCGGTGGAATCATCCGCAACGTGAAGGATAATTTCCGTACCCCTATCTTTTTTCTTGGCCTCTTTTAGGGTAAATTCGGGTGATCCATCACAAATCCAGTGCACGGCTGGCTCATCCTTAAAACTTTTGGTGATGATTTCCACTTTGCTTGCCACCATAAAGGCGGAGTAAAATCCGAGACCAAAATGCCCTATGATTCCAGCATCCTTCCCGGCATCTTTGTATTTGTCCAAAAATTCCTCTGCACCAGAAAAAGCCACTTCATTGATGTACTTTTTCACTTCCTCTTCGGTCATCCCAATACCTTGGTCAATGATGCGGATTTGTTTTTTGTCCTTATCCACCTTCACTTCAACAATGGGGCTTCCATATTCAACTGTGGCTTCGCCAATAGAAGTTAGGTGCTTTAATTTTAAGGTTGCATCTGTAGCATTTGATATCAATTCCCTTAAAAATATTTCATGATCACTGTACAAAAACTTCTTGATCAAGGGAAAAATGTTCTCTACTGAAACATTGATTTTACCTGTTGCCATGGTGTATGTCTTTTTTTATTCCCATCACGACAAAAAAAATACCACAATCACAAAGCTGACAAACTGACACAGCTTGTTGATTTTAACGTTATCAGACAAACTTTAACATAGTTTTGTTTATTCTTTTTTGTAAAATGATAAACAAAATTTGTATATTTAGGTTGTTATAGGAGAAATTGCTATGAAATAGTACAACACTATAACAAGTTTGTTTATTTATTGGTTAGGTTGTTGAAAATGCACTTTCGCCTGAAAGTGCATTTTCTTTTAAAATCAATTTTGCAAGGAGTTTGGGTATAACCCTTTATTTTGTTAATAAATAGGCAGTTCTTTGGATATATTTTTTACTTTTCCTTCCAAAACAGACTGTTTTTTCAATAATTAGTATTTAATCGAGCAAAAATGTATAACTCAAGAATATCAGGTTTAGGATTTTATGTTCCCGAGAACGTGGTGACCAATGATGATTTGTCCAAAGTAATGGACACCAATGATGAATGGATTCAGGAACGTACCGGGATAAAAGAGCGACGTCATGTGGTGAAAGGCACCGATACCACTACAAGCATGGGGGTGAAAGCGGCGCAAAAAGCCATTGAGCGTGCTGGTATTGACAAAAATGATATTGATTTTATTGTCTTTGCCACACTCAGCCCAGATTATTATTTTCCAGGGCCCGGTGTCTTGGTACAGCGCGATTTGGGCCTTAAGACTGTTGGGGCCTTGGATATTCGCAACCAATGTTCCGGTTTTGTGTATGGTATTTCGGTGGCGGACCAATACATTAAAAGTGGCATGTACAAAAATGTGCTTGTCATTGGTTCTGAATTGCATTCCCATGGGTTGGACATGACCACAAGGGGTAGAGGTGTATCGGTTATTTTTGGCGATGGTGCAGGTGCCGCTGTTTTAACGCGTGAAGAAAATACTTCCAAAGGAATTTTATCTACCCATTTGCATTCTGAAGGCGAGCATGCCGAAGAACTTTCCCTCATTGCTCCCGGAATGGGAAAAAGATGGGTCACAGATATTATTGCGGACGCCGATTCAGGAACTGAGGATACTTCCTATTTTCCATATATGAACGGGCAGTTTGTGTTCAAAAATGCGGTGGTTCGCTTTAGTGAGGTGATCATGGAGGGATTACAAGCCAACAACTTGGGCCCACAGGACATAGATATGTTGATTCCCCATCAGGCCAATTTGCGCATTTCCCAATTCATTCAGAAGAAATTTGGATTGTCTGATGATCAGGTGTTCAACAACATCATGAGTTACGGAAACACTACTGCTGCTTCAATCCCAATTGCTTTGACAGAGGCATGGGAACAAGGAAAAATCAAAGAAGGCGATTTGGTAGTACTCGCTGCTTTTGGTAGTGGTTTTACCTGGGGTAGTGTAATCATAAGATGGTAGTCTTTTGAACAAACAAAATAATAAAGCCCCGACCTTTTAAAAGGTCGGGGCTTTTGATTGATACCCTTGCCTACTTACCAACCAACACTTCGGCAAGAAATACCAATTTCTTGTTAAAGGATTCCACCATCGGTTTCCTTGGTTCGGTCATCCCTGCGCTTACGCTGCTTAGCGCGATTTTTTCCACTTCCAAAGCGATAGGAAAGCCCCACATACACATTATTGCTCTCCCAGTTAAAGCCACCTTCTTGTTCATAGGGTTGGTCTGCCTTGAAGGCAAAGCGCATGGTATTGAAAATATCGTTGTAATTAAAGCTGATGGTTCCTTTTCCTTCGGCAAAACTGTAGCGCGCTCCCATATTTACAAAATACATGGGCTCTGCATTAAATTGAATGGTACGGTTTTTACCCCGGTAAAACCCAAAAGCTTGCAGTGTCAACTGCTTCGTCACCGTAAAACTGTTGTTCATGCGTAGGTTCCATGCCGTATTGTCCACTTGAACGCTTTCCACAACAATATCATCTTCGGTAGGGCTGGGCACATTCCCAGGTACACTTTCTGTAATACCCCGATTGGTCTGGGAAAATAGGTCGAAACTTCCGTTGATGTTCCACCATTTTGTGGGGCGGTAATTGCTTGACAGTTCAAAACCATAGGCCGAGGTCTTGGCAAAGTTATCATAGGTCAAAATAATTTTGTTGAAATCCAATCGGTCTATATACACGGCTCGGTTAATTTCATCTTTGATGCTTCGGTAAAAAACGCCAGCCGTAATGCTTCCGTTTTTGATGCGACGGGTATAGTTGGCTTCATAGGAATTGGTGAACTGGGGCACCAAATTTGGATTTCCAAAGGAGGAAATCAGTGGTGTGGCAAATTCCCGAATGGGATTTACCTGTTCAAGCCCCGGTCTGTCCACACGTCTACTGTAGCTCACCTGCAATTGGTTTTTCTCATTGGCATTGTAGGTTACAAAGGCCGATGGATAGACTTCAGTATATTTATCGGTAAAGGACCGAATATTGTTGGTGTCTGCAGTAACTTCAACATCCTCTATACGCACTCCCATTTGATAGGACCATTTTTTATAGGATTGACTAAAGGTGGCGTAGGCCGAATAAATGTCCATGCCATACACAAAATTGGTGTTGGGCGTGGGTACCAAATTTCCATTGGAATTAAAGGAAAATCCGGTTGATGCATAATCAACATCGGTTTCAAAATTCCGGGATTCTATTCCAATTTCCAATTTTGAAATACTGTCCAACGGGTTTACATAATCCAAGTTGGCAATGGTCTGGGTACGTTCCGTGTCCACAAAATCCATATAATCAGGATAAAGACTTGCACCAACTGACCTAAAATCGGCATCTTGCCCGCTTTCAAAACAGTTAAAGTCCACTTCCAGTTCTATATTGTGTCCCTCTTTATTGAAGTCCAGTTTGTAGTCAAAATTGTATTGTTCGCTACGGTTGTCCGAAATATCACCAAAAAATTGGGTCACATTTCGGGAAGCATCCGTATTATAGGTTACTTTGGTTTCACCAGTACCGTCACCATCAAAAATATTTTGATTGGTGAAAAACGATATGGTGTTCTTATCATTCAAATAAAAGTCCACCCCCAGTTTATAGAGGTGCGATTTGTTGTTGTTGAAAAAATCAAACTCCTGCAATGAGTTTTCATCGGTTCGGAATATGGTTCCATCATTCACATATTTGCCTATGTTATTCCCATAGTTCCCATAAAAATTGAATTTTCCATTACGGTAGTTTAAGTCGATGGAGCTATTGAATTTGGCTTCAACACCTTTGGTGAGTCCAAGGTTCACATTACCATTGAAACCGATATTGGCGTTTTTGTGCAGTACAATATTGATGATGCCACTCATCCCTTCAGGATTGTATTTGGCAGAAGGGTTTGTGATCAATTCAATGGATTTAATGGAGGCTGATGGAATCTGACGAAGCAGTTGGGCCACCGGAACGTTGGACAGTTTTCCATCGACCATGACCCGCACATTGGAATTTCCACGAAGGGTAATATCTCCAGTCTGGGAGTCCACATTTACCGAGGGAATATTGTTCATAATGTCTGATGCAGTAGCTCCTGTCGTGGTGAGGTCCTTGCCTACGTTTATCACCTTTCGGTCCACCCGTTGTTCAATGGTAGTGCGCTCGGCCACCACTTCCACTTCGTCCAGTTCACGGGTTTCCTCTTCCAGGGTAATGGTCCCCAAGTCCAGATTTCTGTTATTCTTGGTAATTACCAGCTCCTGTGAGTAGGTCTTGTAGCCAATAAATTGTACTTCCAAAATAAAGGAGCCATCGGGCAGTTTTTTAATTTCAAAACTACCATCGTCTTCCGTGATTCCACCCGTAATAGTTTCGGTGCCATTTTCAGATTTGATGACAATAGCAGCATAGGCAACGGGCTGTTGTAAAGTATTGTCCACTACCGTTCCGGAGATGGAACCCAAAGCGGTTTCTGGATCAATGTTGTTTGAATAATTTGATTGAATGCCGCACAATGCCAGTGCAACAACTAAGAATAGTTTCTTCATGAGTTGTACGTTTTTTGATTTGATTGATGATGATACCTACAAGACGTACATTGAAAAGAAATGTTACAGGGCAAACTGATTTTAACATTTGCAGCAGGCAATGTAAGATTAAAGGGTTGAAACGAACCAATAGGGGTGACAAGAAAAAAGAAACCCCGGCATCTTGGATGCCAGGGTTTTACATTGATAAGCTATACTAAACACTAACCATTAACTATAAAAAATACAGTCTTACCAATGAATAATATTATATAGACAATAGACGTCTTTTTTTTAAAATAGTTACAATCTTTGAACCAGTTTAACACATAAATTAACAAATGAATACAACACTTGTTTTTGGGGCTTCTTCAAACCCGGCGAGATACAGCAATTTAGCCATTCGTAGATTGGTTGAAAAAAAAATAGAGACAACCGCGTTCGGAGTAAGTGGGGGAACTGTATCTGGGGTGCAAATTAAAGACAACTTGGCTGAATTTCAAAATATTAACACCATAACGTTGTATCTAAACCCGAAAAATCAAAAAGAATACTACCAAAAGATAATAAATCTTAATCCCAAGAGGGTAATTTTTAATCCAGGCACAGAAAATCCAGAGTTCTACAAACTCCTCAAAAATGCTGGCATAGAAGTGGAAGTGGCCTGCACCTTGGTGCTATTGGCTACAGGGCAGTATTAGTGTCCGCAGTGATTTTTCCCTTGCGAATCAACCAAAGACCAAAATAAGTCAGTAGTCCGTTGAGCGGCAATAATTCATAACCCATCACATAACCGCCAAGATAGGAGGTAGGTATATTTGCAATTAAAACAATAATTGCTACCGAAAGTACAGAAACCACCCAAACGTATCGATCTCGGATTTGATACTTGGTTAAAATACCAAAGGCAAATAGTCCCAGCAAGGGGCCGTAGGTGTATCCTGCAACGGTCAAGAGACTGTCAATAACATTGCTGCTCAAAATATATTTAAAGGCAATGATGACAATGACCAACATAATGCTCATGGCCACGTGGGTTTTTTTACGGATTTTCTTTTGTTCCGACTCACTTTTCTTTTCAACATCCAAAAAGTCCACACAAAAAGAAGTGGTCAATGAGGTGAGGGCGCTATCCGCACTACTATAGGCAGCCGCGATAAGCCCCAACATAAAGGTTACGGCCAAAGCAAGCCCCAGACCACCGTTCAATGCAATTTCGGGGAATAGCAAATCGGTTTTTGGTGAACCATCCATCAAAGGAATGCCAATCCCGTTTCGTTTGGCATAAATGAACAACAAAACCCCTAAAAGCATAAACATAAAGGTGACCGCTACGAGCACAAAACTGAAAGACACCATATTCTTCTGGGCATCTTTTAAGGATTTGCAGGTGAGGTTTTTTTGCATCATGTCTTGATCAAGTCCTGTCATACAAATGGTCACGAACATGCCGCCCACAAAAGATTTGATGAAGTAGTTACGGTCCAAAAAGCTCTCGGTATTCAAAAAAGCATTGTAGTCCTGAAACTCAGCGGAGGATAAAAACTCCCCAAAGCTCCAACCCAATTCTTTGTTTATTAAAACGATGGACAGAATCACGGCGACAATCATAAAGAGGGTCTGCAGGGTATCCGTCCAAACAATGGTCTTAATGCCTCCTCGATTGGTGTAAATCCATATCAGCAAAATGGAAATGACCACGGTAAACTCAAATCGTACCCCTAAATCATCAAAAACAAACTGTTGCAATACTATGGCCACCAAATACAATCGGAATGCCGCCCCCAAAACCCTTGATAGGAAAAAGAAAAAAGCCCCCGTCTTGTGACTTGTGCTGCCAAAACGATCTAAAAGATATTCATAAATAGAGGTGAGGTTCATTCTATAATATAGCGGCAACAATACAAAAGCGACGACCATATAGCCAAAAAGGTAGCCAATCACTACCTGCATATAGTTAAATTGAGTGGCCTCCACCCAACCTGGAACAGAAATGAAGGTAACTCCAGAAAGTGAAGCGCCCACCATCCCAAAAGCAACTACATACCAGGGCGATTGCTTTCCGGCCTTGAAAAAATCTATGTTGGAATCGTTTTTTCCCGTAAAATAGGAGATAAGAATCAGCACCAAAAAATAGGCACCAATAAGCAGGAGAATTTGCGTCGCCGACATATATATAATTTGATTTGCAAAGTACGAAAGTAAATTGGTAAGTGTAAAATCGTAATTTTGTGGGAGAATCAAGAATATGGAGTTTTCATCGAAGCTTTTGGAAAATGCCGTTTATGAAATGTCGCAATTGCCGGGGATTGGCAAACGTACAGCATTACGCTTGGTATTGCACTTGCTGAAGCAGCCCGAAGAGCGGACCCAATTGCTCTCCAATGCACTGATGACACTCAAAAGCGAAATTAATTTTTGCAAAACGTGTCATAATATTTCCGATACCGAACTGTGTGAGATTTGTGGCAATCCCAAACGTGATGAAAGTCTGGTCTGCGTGGTGGAGGACATTCGGGATGTTATGGCCATTGAGAACACCTCGCAGTACAATGGACTGTACCATGTTCTGGGCGGTAAAATATCACCTATGGAAGGGGTGGGCCCACAAGATTTGAACATTGCTTCACTGGTGGAACGTGTAAAGGAAGGAACCGTAAAGGAGCTTATTTTTGCCCTGAGTTCTACTATGGAAGGCGATACCACCAATTTTTATATTTATCGGCAATTGGAAGGATTGGAAATTACCACCTCTACCATTGCCCGTGGAATTTCGGTGGGGGATGAGTTGGAATATGCCGATGAGGTGACTTTGGGCCGAAGTATTTTGAACCGGGTCCCTTTTGAAAGCTCCATGAAAGCCAATTAATTGATGATTAAATAATGAACATAAATCAATAATAAGTCGATTTCTTTAGTATTTTTGCAAAACAGAAGTCGATATTATATTGTTAACTAAGAATATGTCAAAATTCGAATTGAAATTACCGCAGATGGGAGAAAGTGTTGCAGAAGCCACCTTGACCAGTTGGTTGAAGGAAGTAGGTGACACGATTGAGATGGATGAGGCTGTTTTTGAGATAGCCACGGACAAAGTAGATTCTGAAGTGCCCAGCGAGGTGGATGGTGTATTGTTGGAAAAACGATTTAACGTGGACGATGTCATTCAGGTAGGTGATGTAGTGGCCGTAATCCAAATTGAAGGGGATGCTGAAATCACTTCAAATGGAATTGATGCTGTTGATGAGGAAGAAGATGTGGTTGAAGAACCTGCCGTGGCCTTGGAAAGTCAAATGGCTCAAGTGAAGGAATCCGTATCCGCACCTGCTCACGATTTTTCAAGCTCGGAACGCTTTTATTCCCCATTGGTAAAGAACATTGCCAAGGAAGAAGGGGTTTCTATGGATGAATTGGAGGCCATTGTGGGTACTGGTCTGGAAGGAAGGGTGACTAAAAACGATATCATGGCCTTTTTGGAACAACGTTCCACCAATGGTAACAAACCTGCGGAAACCGCCACAACTTCAACTGTTGAAGAAAAAGTGGCAACTCCAGAACTTAAAGTTGAAAAAGAAGCCGCAGAGAAGCCCAAAGTTGCCCCTGTTCAAGTTGGCAAGGACGATGAGGTGATTCCATTGACCCGCATGGGCAAGCTGATTGCCAATCATATGATAGAAAGTGTGACCACATCGGCACACGTACAGAGTTTTGTGGAGGTAGATGTGACCAACGTGGTGAATTGGAGAAATAAAGTGAAAAAGGCTTTTGAGGACCGTGAAGGCGAAAAACTCACGTTTACCCCTATTTTTATGGAAGCGGTGGCCATGGCCTTGAAAAAATACCCTTTGATGAACATTTCGTTGGATGGGGACAAGGTCATTAAAAAGAAACACATCAATTTGGGAATGGCAGCTGCCCTTCCTGATGGCAACCTTATCGTGCCGGTGATCAAGAATGCTGACCAATTGAACTTGGTTGGCATGGCCAAAACGGTGAACGATTTGGCCAGCAGGGCCAGAAACAATCAATTAAAGCCCGAAGAGGTCAAGGATGGTACTTATACGGTGACCAATGTGGGGTCTTTCGGTAGTGTTTTTGGAACGCCCATCATCAATCAGCCACAAGTGGGTATCTTGGCGTTGGGTGCTATTCGTAAGATTCCTTCGGTCATAGAAACCGACCAAGGGGAGTACATCGGTATTCGAAGCAAAATGTTCCTTTCCCATAGCTATGACCATAGGGTTGTCAACGGTGCTTTGGGCGGAATGTTCGTAAAAGCTGTGGCGGATTACTTGGAAGCT
>JAUIBH010000054.1 GCA_030427985.1 Bacteroidia bacterium
AGAGCTAAAGGAGCGTTTGGCCGAGTTCAAAAAACAACACGCCGACCTTAAAATGGCACATGCCGTTACTCCTTTGGAAAATCCTTTACAGATCAGAAAGACAAGAAGGACGGTAGCAAGACTTGCAACTGAATTAACTAAAAGGGAATTACAATAATTGGTTCTGCCTTATGGAAAACAGAAATTTAAGAAAAGAAAGAATAGGCGTTGTTACCAGCAACAAAATGGAGAAATCAATTGTGGTTTCTGAGGTAAAACGAGTAAAGCACCCCATGTACGGGAAATTCGTTTTGAAGACCAAGAAATATGTTGCCCATGACGAAAAGAACGATTGCAACGAAGGTGATACCGTCAAAATAATGGAAACCCGTCCCTTGAGCAAAACAAAATGCTGGAGGTTGGTTGAAATCCTTGAAAGAGCTAAATAATTATGGTACAGCAAGAATCACGATTAAAGGTTGCGGACAATACTGGTGCAAAAGAAGTTTTGACCATCCGCGTACTAGGAGGAACAAAAAGAAGATATGCTTCCTTGGGTGACAAAATTGTTGTTACCGTAAAAGAAGCTACTCCAAACGGTACTGTAAAGAAAGGTTCTGTGTCAACAGCAGTTGTTGTTCGTACCAAGAAGGAAGTAAGAAGACCAGATGGTTCTTACATCCGTTTTGATGACAATGCCTGTGTATTGTTGAACCCAACCGGCGAAATGAGGGGAACCCGTGTTTTTGGACCGGTTGCCAGAGAGCTTAGGGACAGACAGTTCATGAAGATTGTTTCATTGGCACCCGAAGTGCTGTAAAAGACATATCAGAGAGATGAAGTTGAAAATAAAAACAGGGGATACGGTAAGAGTCATTGCGGGAGACCACAAAGGCAGCGAAGGTAAAGTACTTCGTGTAGACCGTGAAAAGAACAAAGCTATCGTGGAAGGCGTCAATGAGGTGTCTAAACACGAAAAGCCAAGTGCTCAGAACCCTCAAGGAGGCATAACAAAGAAGGAAGCTCCCATTCATATTTCAAACCTATCGTTGATCGATCCAAAATCTGGTGATGCAACGCGAGTAGGATACGAAGTACGCGATGGAAAGAAAGTTAGGGTTTCCAAAAAATCCAATGAAGTAATTTAGTCATGAGCTACATTCCAAGATTAAAGCAAGAATATAAGGAGCGCGTGATCAAGGCGCTTACCGACGAGTTCGGTTACAAAAACGTAATGCAGGTTCCAAAGTTGCAGAAGATAGTAGTGAGCCGTGGAGTTGGTGCTGCAGTATCTGATAAGAAGCTTATTGATCATGCTGTGGACGAATTGACCAACATTACAGGTCAAAAAGCAGTGGCCACCCTTTCTAAGAAGGACGTTGCAACCTTTAAATTGAGAAAAGGGATGCCCATTGGTGCCAAAGTTACCTTGAGAGGAGAGCGCATGTATGAGTTTTTGGATAGATTAATCACAAGTGCCCTTCCAAGGGTACGTGATTTCCAAGGAGTACGAGCTACCGGATTTGACGGTAGAGGAAACTACAACTTGGGAGTTCAAGAGCAGATCATCTTTCCAGAGATCAATATCGACAGAATTAACAGGATCAACGGAATGGATATCACATTTGTGACTTCCGCTGAAACTGATAAAGAAGCAAAATCGTTGTTAACCGAATTGGGAGTACCCTTTAAAAAGAACTAGTATGGCCAAGGAATCAATGAAAGCCCGTGAGAGAAAAAGGGCAAAAATGGTTGAGAAGTACGCCGAAAAGAGAAAAGCTTTAAAAGAAGCCGGAGATTACGAAGCCTTGCAAAAGCTTCCTAAGAATGCATCTCCTGTGCGTATGCGTAACCGTTGCAAATTGACCGGAAGACCAAGAGGGTACATGAGAACCTTCGGTATCTCTAGGGTGATGTTCAGGGAAATGGCTAACAAAGGCTTGATTCCAGGAGTTAAAAAGGCAAGTTGGTAATTTAGATATAGAAAAGAAATGCTTACAGATCCAATTTCAGATTATTTGACCAGAATCAGGAATGCCAGCAAGGCAGGCCATAGGGTAGTAGATATCCCTGGTTCAAACCTAAAGAGACAGATTACCAAAATATTGTTCGATCAAGGCTATATTTTGAGTTATAAGTTCGAGGACAATAAAGTACAGGGTAACATAAAAATAGCCCTTAAGTACGATAAAGCTACTAAGGAGCCGATCATTAAAAGACTAGAACGGGTAAGTAAGCCTGGTCTTCGTAAGTATTCCGGTTCTGGAGACTTGCCAAGGGTCTTGAACGGTTTGGGTATTGCCATTGTGTCTACTTCGCACGGCGTAATGACCAGCAAGCAGGCCCAACAAGAGAATGTAGGTGGTGAAGTATTGTGCTACGTATATTAATTGAGAAAAGAGAAGAAAAATGTCAAGAATAGGTAACAGTCCAGTCGCAATTCCAGAGGGAGTAACCGTAGAGGTTAAAGATGCCTTGGTTACCGTAAAAGGTAAATTGGGAGAACTTACCCAGGATTTCTCAGGAGTCGCTGTAAAGGTTGAGGAAGGTAAGGTTTTGGTAGAAAGAGATTCAGACTCCAAAGAGCATAAATCCAAGCATGGTTTGTACCGTGCCCTTTTTGCCAACATGGTAAAAGGTGTGTCAGAAGGATGGACCAAGGAATTGGAGTTGGTTGGAGTTGGATACAGAGCCAGCAACCAAGGACAGAAATTGGATTTGGCCCTAGGATTTTCTCATAACATCGTAATGGACATTGCGCCAGAGGTGAAAATCGAGACAATTTCAGAAAAAGGGAAAAACCCTATTGTAAAACTAACATCTCACGACAAGCAATTGGTGGGTCAAGTGGCTGCCAAGATCAGAGGTTTCCGTAAGCCAGAGCCTTACAAAGGAAAAGGTATCAAGTTTGTTGGTGAGCAACTAAGAAGAAAAGCAGGTAAATCAGCTTAATAATTAAGACTATGGGATTATCTAAGACTGAACGAAAATTACGTATCCGAAGAAGAATACGCAAAGTATCCTCCGGAACTGAAGCAAGACCAAGATTGTCTGTCTTCAGAAGCAATAAAGAAATTTATGCCCAGTTGATTGACGACGTTAAGGGGGTAACTTTGGCTGCTGCCTCATCCCGTGATAAGGATGTGGATGCCAAGGGAAGCAAATCCGAAGTCGCCACTGCAGTGGGCAAGGCCATAGCAGAAAAGGCCCTTAAGCTTGGTGTGGAAGCCGTGGCTTTTGACAGAGGTGGAAACCTTTATCACGGAAGAGTAAAATCATTGGCTGAAGGAGCTAGGGAAGCAGGACTAAAATTCTAATAAGACTATGTACCAGAAATACAAAAACGTAGAGATAGTTAAGCCAGGGGGACTGGAGTTGAAAGACCGTTTGGTTGGAGTGCAAAGGGTTACCAAAGTAACAAAAGGAGGTAGAGCCTTTGGTTTTTCAGCAATAGTTGTTGTTGGTGATGAAAACGGTGTTGTTGGACATGGTTTGGGAAAATCCAAAGAAGTAGCCACTGCAATTGCAAAAGCTATTGAGGATGCCAAAAAGAACTTGGTTCGCATTCCTTTGAACAAAGCAACCGTTCCCCATGAACAAAAAGGGAAGTATGGAGGTGCCAGAGTTTTCATCAAGCCTGCATCGCACGGTACCGGGGTAATTGCCGGTGGTGCTGTAAGGGCGGTATTGGAAGCTGTTGGAGTACAGGACGTATTGTCAAAATCTCAAGGTTCTTCCAACCCGCACAACGTGGTAAAAGCAACTTTTGATGCACTTTTGCAACTGAGAAGCGCTGATACCGTTGCACAGCAAAGAGGTATTTCTTTGGAAAAAGTCTTTAAAGGATAAATAGAGGATATTATGTCAAAGATAAAAGTAACACAGGTAAAGAGCGCCATCAAAAAGCCACAGAACCAAAAGAGAACTTTGGAGGCTCTTGGGTTGCGCAAGATTGGACAGGTTGTTGAGCATGATGCAACTCCCAATATCCTTGGAATGGTAAATAAGGTAAAACACTTGGTTTCCACAGAGGAAGCTTAAAATATATAGGAATGGATTTACATAATCTTAAACCAGCGAAAGGCGCTGTGCACAAAGAAGGAAAACGTGTAGGTAGAGGAGAAGGCTCTGGAAAAGGAGGCACTGCCACCCGTGGACACAAGGGAGCCAAGTCTAGATCTGGATATTCCAAAAAGATTGGTTTTGAAGGAGGTCAAATGCCTTTGCAAAGACGTGTTCCCAAGTTTGGTTTCACAAACATCAACAGAAAGGAATACAAAGGTATCAACCTGGGTAAATTGCAAGAGTTGGTAGACAATGGTGTAATCAAGAAAGAAGTTACTTTGGACATCCTTGTTGAAAACGGTTTGGCCCACAAAAACGATTTGGTAAAGATTTTGGGTGATGGCGAATTAAAAGCTGGCCTAAAAGTTTCTGTACATAAATTTAGCGCTTCCGCTAAAGCTGCTATTGAGAAAGCTGGAGGTGAAGCAATAAGTTTATAAGGAATAATTATAGCATGAAGAAATTTATAGAGACTATATCAAATATCTGGAAAATTGATGAACTGAGACAACGTATCATCCTGACCCTTGGGTTATTGTTGGTTTATCGTTTTGGTACGCGTATTGTTCTTCCAGGTATAGATACCTCCCAATTGACCCAGTTGGCTTCACAGACCGATTCGGGTATTTTGGGAATTCTTAATGCTTTCACAGGAGGCGCTTTTGCCAATGCATCTGTATTTGCGTTGGGAATTATGCCCTATATCTCCGCCTCCATTGTGGTTCAGTTGATGGGAATAGCCATTCCTTATCTTCAAAAACTGCAAAAAGAAGGAGAAAGTGGCAGAAAGACCATCAACCAGATTACACGATGGTTGACCATTGGAATCTGTATCGTTCAGGCTCCAGCTTATTTGTACGGTTTGGGCGCACTTGGTGTACCTGACAGTGCATTTGTTTTGGGTAAAGGTTTGGATTTTATCGTTCCAGCGGTTATTATATTGGTAACAGGATGTGTGTTTGCCATGTGGTTGGGCGAGAAGATTACCGACAAAGGTATCGGGAACGGTATCTCGCTGTTGATTATGGTAGGTATCATTGCCACTATGCCGCAATCATTTGTTCAGGAATTTGTGTCAAGGACCACCAACAATACCGGGGGTATTATGTTTATGTTGATTGAGGTCATTATTTGGTTCTTGGTTATCTTGGCCAGTGTACTTTTGGTCATGGCCGTAAGACAGATTCCGGTTCAATATGCTAGAAGAACAGCCTCTGGTGGTTATGAGAAAAATGTTATGGGAGCGCGCCAGTACATTCCACTTAAGTTGAATGCCTCTGGAGTTATGCCGATCATCTTTGCGCAAGCAATCATGTTTGCACCGGGATTATTGGGGAAAACCTTTAATAATACTGCTGTAGGACCGTGGATGGAAGTTCAGTTCCAAGATATTTTTGGATTGGCCTACAACATATTGTTTGCCATCTTAATTATCATATTCACCTATTTCTATACAGCGATTACCGTGCCTACGAACAAAATGGCCGATGACCTGAAGAGAAGTGGAGGATTTATCCCCGGTATTCGTCCAGGAAAAGAAACCGGTGATTATTTGGATAAGATCATGTCATTGATAACCTTACCAGGATCTGTTTTCTTGGCCTTGTTGGCAGTGTTGCCAGCAGTTGTGGTAAAATTGATGGATGTACAGGCTGGATGGGCCCTGTTTTACGGAGGAACATCGCTGTTGATTATGGTAGGTGTGGCAATAGATACGGTACAACAAGTAAATTCATATTTGTTGAACAGACATTATGATGGCCTGATGAAAACCGGAAAAAACAGAAAAGTAGCATAACAGAAGTTAGAAGCTAGAGGTTAGAAGTTAGACTTTTGAATTTGGTTAAGCTTTAACGGACAACTTAAAACTGAAAACTAAGAACTAAAAATGGCAAAGCAACCAGCAATAGAACAAGACGGGACTATTATTGAAGCATTGTCCAATGCAATGTTCAGGGTAGAATTGGAGAATGGACACGTTGTTACAGCGCATATTTCTGGGAAAATGAGAATGCACTATATTAAGTTGCTTCCCGGAGATAAAGTGAAGTTGGAAATGAGTCCATACGATTTAACAAAAGCAAGAATTACGTATAGATACTAGTTACATGAAAGTAAGAGCATCAATAAAGAAGAGAAGTGCCGACTGCAAGATTGTTCGCAGAAAGGGCAGATTGTACGTTATCAACAAAAAGAATCCTAGATTTAAACAAAGACAAGGGTAATTATGGCAAGAATTGCAGGGGTAGACATACCCAAACAAAAGCGTGGTGTTATTTCGCTTACCTATATCTTCGGAATAGGGAAAAGTAGAGCGCAAGAAATTTTGGCCAAGGCCGATGTAAATGAGGATACCAAAGTTTCTGATTGGAACGATGATGAAATCGGACGAATCCGTGAGGCCGTTTCCGAATATACCATTGAAGGAGAGCTTCGTTCTGAGACCCAATTGAACATTAAACGTTTGATGGACATTGGTTGCTACCGTGGAATTCGCCACAGAGCTGGATTGCCATTGAGAGGTCAGCGCACCAAGAACAACTCTAGGACCCGTAAAGGAAAAAGAAAAACAGTTGCCAACAAGAAAAAAGCAACGAAATAATAAGAACATAGTCATTAGTATTTAGACGTTAGAAGAATCTGTTTGAAATGTAAAAGTCTAGGATTCCAATAACTAAGAATCTAACACTAGAAACTAAAAAATATGGCAAAGGCAAGTACCAAAACAACAAAAAAACGCAAGGTAATCGTTGAGTCTACCGGCGAGGCACACGTTGTTGCATCTTTCAACAACATCATTATATCCCTTACCAACAAAAAAGGGGATGTAATTTCATGGTCTTCCGCAGGAAAAATGGGATTCCGTGGTTCCAAAAAGAACACCCCTTACGCAGCACAAGTAGCCGCTGAGGATTGTGCAAAAGTTGCCCACGAAGCAGGATTGCGTAAAGTAAAGGTTTACGTGAAAGGACCAGGTAACGGTAGAGAATCTGCCATCCGTTCCATTCACAATGCCGGGATTGAGGTTACCGAAATTGTTGATGTTACCCCACTTCCGCACAACGGTTGTAGACCACCCAAAAGAAGAAGAGTTTAATCAATTATAGTTTAATGGCCCCAAAAGGGTCTTCACCCGAAGGTGCAGTTTAGATTATCGAAGGATAAGCCTTAATTCATAATCGCACTTTCAAATTAATAGAAGATGGCAAGATACACAGGACCAAAAACAAAGATCGCTAGAAAATTTGGAGAAGCGATTTTCGGGGATGACAAATCCTTTGAAAAGAAAAATTACCCTCCAGGACAGCACGGTAACAACAGACGCCGTGGTAAAAAATCAGAATACGCAATCCAGTTGATGGAAAAGCAAAAAGCCAAATATACCTACGGTATTTTGGAAAAGCAATTCCGTAACCTCTTCGCCGAAGCCAAAAGAAAAGAAGGTGTTACCGGTGAAATTTTGCTTCAATTGTGTGAATCCCGTTTGGACAACGTAGTCTACAGAATGGGTATTTCCCCTTCAAGAAGAGGAGCACGTCAGTTGGTTTCGCACCGTCATATTACCGTAAATGGAAATGTGGTGAACATTCCATCGTACAGCCTAAAAGCTGGAGATGTAGTAGGTGTTCGTGAAAAATCAAAGTCCGTACAATCCATTGAGGATTCTTTGTCTGCAAACAGCAGCGTATACGAATGGATCACTTGGAATTCCGAAAAGAAAGAAGGTACTTACGTATCTGTTCCAGAAAGAATTCAAATCCCTGAAAATATCAAGGAACAGCTGATCGTCGAATTGTACTCTAAATAAAATTCAACATTAATCCAATTATGGCATTACTTAATTTTCAGAAGCCCGATAAAGTTATAATGATAGATTCAACAGATTTCGAAGGGAAATTTGAATTCCGCCCTTTGGAGCCTGGCTATGGATTAACAGTTGGGAATGCGCTGAGAAGGGTTCTACTTTCCTCTTTGGAAGGTTTTGCCATCACTTCTGTGCGCATAGATGGAGTTGAACATGAGTTTTCTGTTATCCCAGGCGTTGTTGAAGACGTAACTGAGATCATTTTGAACCTAAAACAGGTTCGTTTTAAAAGACAGATTGATGATGTTGAGAGCGAGACCGTTTCTATTTCCGTGAGCGGAAAGGAACAGTTGACTGCCGGCGATTTTCAAAAATTCATCTCAGGGTACCAAGTGCTCAACCCAGATTTGGTGATCTGCAACATGGATCCCAAAGTAAGCATCAACCTTGAGATTATCATAGAAAAAGGACGTGGATATGTTCCTGCTGAGGAAAACAAAAAATCCAATGCTCCCTTGGGAAGCATTGCGGTTGACTCTGTTTACACTCCCGTAAAGAACGTAAAATACAGCATTGAAAACTTTA
The DNA here is from genome assembly GCA_030427985.1 of Bacteroidia bacterium. Lineage (GTDB taxonomy): Bacteria > Bacteroidota > Bacteroidia > Flavobacteriales > Flavobacteriaceae > Flagellimonas. The sequence goes on from JAUIBH010000054.1 coordinate 8,435, forward strand.
GGGTAGAGCAAAAGACCGATTACGAAAAATTGGTTTTTGAAATCCAAACAGATGGATCTATCCATCCTAAGGATGCTTTGACCGAGGCTGCCAAAGTATTGATTCACCACTTTATGTTGTTTTCTGATGAGCGTATCACATTGGAAGCTGATGAAATTGCGCAAACAGAGACCTACGATGAGGAATCTTTGCACATGCGTCAGTTGTTGAAGACCAAATTGGTAGATATGGACTTGTCCGTAAGGGCTTTGAACTGTCTAAAAGCCGCCGAAGTTGATACTTTGGGTGATTTGGTTTCCTTCAACAAAAACGATTTGATGAAGTTCAGAAACTTCGGTAAAAAATCATTGACCGAATTGGAAGAGTTGGTCATCAACAAAGGCCTACAATTTGGTATGGACCTTTCCAAATACAAATTAGATAAAGATTAATAATCATATTTTGCTCCCCAGTTTCAATTGGGTTTGGTAGCAAGATGATAAACTAGAAAGATGAGACACGGAAAGAAATTCAATCACTTAGGCAGAACAGCAGCCCACAGAAAGGCGATGTTAGCCAACATGGCTTGCTCCCTTATCGAGCACAAGCGAATCAATACTACTGTGGCCAAAGCAAAAGCTTTGAAACAGTTTGTTGAGCCTTTGATTACCAAAGCTAAGACTGAGAACAACCAAACTACCGAAAAAGGTACGCACAACAGAAGGGTTGTTTTTAGTAGCTTGAGAAACAAAGAAGCCATCACGGAGCTTTTTAGCACTGTAGCTGAAAAAGTAGCGGACAGACCAGGAGGATATACCCGAATCATTAAGTTGGGTAACCGATTGGGCGACAACGCCGATATGGCCATGATAGAACTAGTGGATTTCAACGAGGTATACAATGCTGGTAAACCTAAGAAGAAATCAACCAGAAGAAGTAGAAGAGGAGGAAGCAAGAAAGCGGAGCCTGTGGCGCCAGCGGCTGAAACCAAAACTGACGATTCTGAAGAATAAGAAAGATGTTATTAACTATTGTATTAGTGGAAAAAGGATAAGTGAGAACTTATCCTTTTTTTATGTTTTTTTGTAAACTGAAAAATTGGAACACCTCATGAAGTATCACGAAAAGAAAAAAGCACTGTTATTATTGGCGGATGGGACCATTTTCTACGGGAAAGCTGTAGGAGGCAAAGAAGGTACAGCCGTTGGAGAAGTATGTTTTAATACCGGTATGACGGGGTATCAGGAAATTTTTACCGACCCTTCATATTTTGGACAATTGATGGTCACCACCAATGCCCATATCGGGAACTATGGTGCCCATGCCGACGAGGTTGAATCGGATTCCGTAAAAATAGCTGGGCTTATCTGTAAAAATTTCAGCTACGAGTATTCAAGACCCGATGCCAGCATGAGTTTGTTGGAGTTTTTGAACAATAACAACCTGTTTGCTATCTCTGATGTAGATACTCGTGCCTTGGTAAGTTATATTCGTGATAACGGCGCTATGAACGCTTTAATTTCCACAAGGGTAGATGAGATTGATGTACTGAAGGAAGAATTAAAACAAGTCCCCAGCATGGAAGGTTTGGAGCTTTCATCAAAAGTATCCACCAAGGAACCATACTACTACGGAGATGAAAATTCGACCTACAAGATTTCAGCTTTGGATATTGGTATCAAAAAGAATATTCTACGAAACTTGGCCAAAAGAGGAGCCTACATCAAGGTATTTCCCTACAACACCTCCTTTGAGGAAATGGAAAAATGGAATCCTGATGGCTATTTTATCTCAAACGGACCTGGAGATCCAGAACCGTTGACGGATGCCATCACTGCGGCCAAAAAGATGATTAATTCCAATAAGCCTTTGTTTGGAATCTGTTTGGGCCACCAAGTGTTGGCCTTGGCCAATGGCGTTTCCACCTACAAGATGCACAACGGACATAGAGGTATCAACCATCCAATCCTGAACTTGGTTACCGGAAAAGGTGAGATTACTTCGCAAAACCACGGTTTTGCTATCAACAAGGAAGAAACTGAGGCCCATCCAGAATTGGAGATTACCCACACCCACCTGAACGATCATACGGTGGCAGGAATCAAAATGAAGGAAAAAGAGGTGTTTTCGGTACAATATCACCCAGAAGCAAGTCCGGGGCCACACGATGCCGATTACCTGTTCGACCAATTTTTTGATGCGATCAAAACAGGAAAGAACTAAAACGTTATAGTTTTATTTTTAGGTTATCAAGCCCATAATATGGGCTGTTTCATACGGTTAAAAGGGTCACCTTTTCGTATCTTTGCCGAATTAAATTACAATCATAAACTTTGAATACAATGAGCATTATTATCAATATTCATGCAAGACAGATATTAGATTCACGTGGTAATCCTACGGTAGAGGTAGATGTAGTTACCGAAAATGGAATTTTGGGAAGGGCAGCTGTTCCTTCTGGAGCCTCAACCGGTGAGCACGAGGCCGTTGAATTACGGGATGGAGGAGATACCTTCATGGGAAAAGGTGTTGGAAAGGCCGTGAACAACGTCAACACTGTTATTGCTGAAGAATTGGTAGGTACTTCGGTTTTTGATCAAAATGCCATTGACCAGACCATGATTGAGTTGGATGGTACACCGAACAAATCCAAATTGGGCGCCAATGCCATTTTAGGGGTTTCCTTGGCCGTGGCCAAAGCGGCTGCCAATGAATTGGGAATGCCATTGTACCGTTATGTAGGTGGGGTTAGTGCCAACACACTTCCGGTACCCATGATGAACATCATCAACGGTGGGTCTCACTCCGATGCGCCCATTGCGTTCCAAGAGTTTATGGTGATGCCAGTTAAGGCGAAAGATTTCAGTCATGCCATGCAAATGGGAACCGAGATTTTCCATAACCTTAAGAAAGTATTGCACGACCGTAATTTGAGCACCGCTGTAGGTGATGAAGGTGGTTTTGCCCCTACTTTGGAAGGCGGCACCGAGGATGCCTTGGACACCATCGGTAAAGCAGTGGAAAAAGCAGGATACAAATTAGGTGATGACGTTATGATTGCCTTGGATTGTGCTTCAGCCGAATTCTATGTGGATGGTAAATATGACTACACCAAGTTTGAAGGTGATAAAGGAATGGTGCGTACTTCAGAGGAACAAGCGCAATATTTGGCTGATCTTTGTGAAAAATACCCTATCATCTCCATCGAGGATGGAATGGATGAAAACGATTGGGACGGTTGGAAGCTCCTTACTGAAAAAATCGGAGATAAAGTACAATTAGTGGGAGATGATTTGTTTGTGACCAATGTAGAGCGTTTGTCCAGAGGTATTGAAAACGGTATTGCTAATTCCATTTTGATCAAGGTAAACCAAATTGGAACCTTGACCGAGACGATTGCAGCCGTTAATATGGCCAAAAATGCAGGGTACACTTCTGTAATGTCGCACCGCTCCGGAGAAACTGAAGATAATACCATTGCCGATTTGGCTGTGGCGTTGAATACAGGTCAAATTAAGACCGGTTCTGCTTCAAGAAGTGACCGTATGGCAAAATATAACCAATTGTTGCGTATAGAAGAAGAATTGGGAAGTATTGCCTATTATCCTCAGGAAAAAGCCTTTAAGGTAAAATAAGGATAAAGATAATTTAGCATCATAAAAGCCTTTCTCATTTGGGAAAGGCTTTTTTTTGTTTCAGTAACAAAGTTTGGTTAAATTAATGGTTCAACTAAACACCCATTAAAATTCTCCCACATGAATAACTTTCTTTTTGTCGCCGCCGAAAATGATGCTTTGGAAAATTGCAAAGCAGGTGGAATGGGCGATGTGGTACGCGATGTACCCCGGCAAATTTCTGAACATGGAGACAAAGTCCATGTCATTGTTCCTTCCTATTCCAGACTTCACAAAAATGGATTGTTCAAGACGAACCTTAATTTTTATTTACGCGGATTGCGGTATACCGCTGAGCTATATGAGGTAAAGCCCAAAAAGGAATTTCCCAATATTGTGCATTATGTGCTCCATCACCCAGAAATTGAAGCTGGTGATATTGCCCATATCTATCACAACGACCCCCAAGAACCTTTCTACACGGATGCCATTAAATATTTTATTTTTTGCACTGCAGTAGCCGAAGCTGTAAAGCAAGGAGCATTTGGAGATTTGAATGTAGTGCATCTGCACGATTGGCATTCCAGTTTGTTGCTGTTTTTAAGAGAGTATCACCCCGATTACAAGAACCTTCAAGACCTTCGGTTTGTGTACAGCATCCACAATTTGGCCATTCAGGGCATACGCCCTTTTGATGGCAATTATTCCTCCGTTAAAAACTGGTTTCCTGAGGTACCGTTGGATTATCAAAAGTTGATGGATTATCGGTATCAAGATTGCATCAACCTTATGGCTGTTGGAATTCGTTTTGCTGATGCCGTACACACGGTTTCACCCTCCTATAAAGATGATGTTTTGCTGCCCAGTTCCCCACCAGAATTTATTGGAGGCGAAGGGTTGGAAAAAGATCTTCAAAAAGCCGATGAAGAGGGAAGGCTGTTCGGTATTTTGAACGGCTGTAACTATAAAAACATCAATACAGAAGCAAAGGGTCAGATTTATAGAAATACAGTGAAGGCACTCTTTGGATGGTTACAGCAGGAAGACAAAAAGTACAAAGCCGATTTTTTGGCGCATACCGGTGAAAAAATCATGGAATATGTAGGAAACCGACCCAAGTTTATCGCATCCAGCGTGGCACGATTGACCGAGCAAAAATTCTACTTTTTCATGCGCTCCCCCGAAGCCTTTGTGGAAATCCTAAGAAAGCTCGAAAAGGTAGATGGCATTTTTATGCTATTGGGTACGGGCGCGCCAGAGTATGAGGAGCTCTTTAGAAAGCTCAGCTATGAGCACAAGAATTTTATATTCACCAATGGGCAGTCAGAAAAGCTTATCGATTCCATGTATCTGGAATCCGATCTCTATTTTATGCCCAGTCTTTTTGAACCCTGCGGTATAAGCCAAATGTTGGCCATGCGCAATGGGCACCCTTGTTTGGTACACCATACCGGTGGGTTAAAAGATACCGTTGCACACATGAAGACCGGCTTTAGTTTTGATGGGGACAGCTACGATGAAAAAATTAAGAACATGCTGGAAGTGCTCGATCAAGCATTGGATGTCTTTCAAAACGATCAGCCGACCTGGAAAAAAATCCAAGCCGCAGCTAAGAGGAAGCGGTTTACCTGGAAAAAGTCTGTTGACGACTACTATGAGTTGCTCTACAATATGGCCTGAGCATTTTTTTTCTAGCCATTGATATTTTATTGTTAATAACGGCACAAATAAGAGTTGGAAATTGTTAATGGCTATGCTTTTTCGTAATTTTCGCATTCTATTTTTACTAATCTATTAAAACATAAAATGTCGGATAAAGCTATACTCGAATATGGAGGAAAACAGTTTGAATTCCCCGTAATCAAAGGTACTGAAGATGAATTGGCGATTGATATAAAAACATTAAGAGCCTCAACAGGAATGGTGACAATAGATCCCGGTTATAAGAACACGGGTTCTTGTGAAAGTGCAATCACCTTTCTTGATGGGGAAAAAGGAATTCTAAGGTACAGGGGATACTCCATTGAGGAACTAGCGGAAAAGGCAGATTTTTTGGAGGTGGCCTACCTTCTTATTTTTGGGGAACTGCCCAACAAAGAACAACTGGAACGCTTTCATAATGACATAAAGGAAGAATCCCATGTAGATGAGGAAATGAAAAAGATTTTGGATGCTTTTCCAAAAGCGGCCCACCCAATGGGTGTACTTTCTTCATTAACAAGTGCTTTGGTAGCTTTCAACCCTATTTCTGTGGATGTTTCCTCTGAAAAAGCAATGTACGCTTCCATTGTTCGCATTCTGGCTAAATTCCCGGTATTGGTAGCATGGACCCAAAGAAAGAAAAAAGGACTTCCGCTGGATTATGGGGACGATAGCTTGGGCTATGTGGAGAACATTCACAAAATGATGTTCAAAAAACCCAATCAAGAATATAAAAAAGACCCCATTGCCATCGAGGCTTTGGATAAATTATTGATTCTGCATGCAGACCACGAACAAAACTGTTCCACGTCAACGGTACGTATTGTGGGATCTTCCCATGCGGGGCTTTTTGCTTCCCTTTCTGCTGGTATTTCTGCCTTGTGGGGACCGCTGCATGGTGGCGCTAACCAGGCCGTTTTGGAGATGCTGGAAGCTATTGAAGCCGATGGAGGAGATACCAAAAAATATATGGCCAAGGCCAAGGATAAAAACGACCCCTTTAGATTGATGGGCTTTGGTCACCGGGTTTACAAGAACTTTGATCCTCGGGCCAAAATCATCAAAAAGTCGGCGGATGAAGTATTGGGCAACCTAGGAGTAGATGATCCTATTTTGGACATCGCCAAAGGATTGGAAAAAGAAGCTTTGGAAGACAAATATTTTGTGGATAGAAAATTATATCCCAATGTGGACTTCTACTCTGGAATTATCTACAGGGCGTTGGGCATTCCAACAGAAATGTTCACCGTAATGTTTGCTTTGGGAAGACTCCCCGGGTGGATCGCACAATGGAGAGAGATGCGATTGCGAAAAGAACCCATAGGAAGACCCCGACAAGTTTATATCGGGGAAAACCTAAGGCCTTTTGTTCCATTGGAAAAAAGATAAGACTTGGGGGGACAGTCATAAAAACGAGGGCGATTGAAAATCGCCCTTTTTTTGATTTATAGGCTACGTTGATTTGTTTTGGAGGCCGAGGTTCAATGACTTGTCGTTGTCATAGCATATGCGCATAATTTCCTGGTGGTAGTGCTTCCGTATCCAAGAAAGATTGCTGCTGTTTGTTATTACGTTTTTTGATCGTTCAAATTCTTGATGGAGAAAATTGTGGGCATCTATGGCATTCAAACTTTTAATGGTTAAATCCAGGGACTGTCCATACCTATTGATAGAAGCATTCACTTTTAGTAAATCCCAATCATTCTCTATGGTTACGTTGTTATCAGTAAAAGATCCCTCGGGAAAATCGCTTTGGGTGATACAATCCTTGTACTTTGTAGCATACAAAGAATCAGCATTGTTGCTTGCATTGGAATAGTGGGCGGTCAGCTCATTTTTTTGAAAACCATTGGTGGTACCCCATAGGGCTAATGCCCCAGATGCGAATATGCTTAAAACAATCAATTTTTTCATATGTAGGAAAAATCTTAATACAAATGTAGTAATTAAAAATGTAAAAGCAACATTTGTCATATAAAAATTTACATCAAATAGTGTTTTTTAACTAATTAATATACAGTGAGTTAAAAATTAAAGAGTTCCCATTTTTTTGCTAAAAAAAATCCATAGCCAAAAAAGGCTTTTTTCTTATTATGTAAGAGGATAATAAGGGGCAAAACACTAGATTTGCCTTAAAATTTTTAGGGGAAACCCCTAATTGATTTCACACGTTTCAATGATTATCCTATGATGCAGTTGAACATTGTAGACGAGACAAGCCCTTTAAAGGCGGTAATTTTGGGAACAGCAAAGAGCTGTGGTCCCACACCCAGTCCTGAGGAGGCTTATGACCCAAAATCTTTAGAGCATATTCTGGCAGGTACCTATCCCAAAGAAGCAGATATGGTCAAAGAAATGGAAGCCTTTGCCCAAGTTTTCCACAAATATGGGGTAAAGGTATATCGTCCTGAAGTGCTTGAAAATTGCAACCAAATCTTTTCAAGGGATATTGCCTTTGTGATTGAGGACAAATTGTTCCATGCCAATATTTTGCCCGATAGGGAACGGGAATTTTTGGCTATTCATGAAGTGTTGGACAACATCGACCCTAATAATATTATTCGTCCACCTGAAGAGGTGCATATCGAGGGTGGCGATGTGATGCCGTGGAACGATTATATTTTTATCGGCACCTACACGGGGCTGGATTATCCCGATTTTATCACCGCCCGCACCAACAAAGAAGCGGTGGAATACATCCGGCAGATGTTTCCTCATAAAACCGTAAAGTCATTCGAACTGCGAAAATCCAACACTGACCCAAAGGAAAATGCCCTGCATTTGGATTGCTGTTTTCAACCTGTGGGAAAAGACAAGGCCATATTACATAAAAATGGATTTTTGATTGAGGAAGAATATCAGTGGTTGGTGGACTACTTTGGAAAAGACAACGTTTTTGAGATTAATAAAGATGAAATGTACCAAATGTTTAGCAACGTTTTTTCCATTTCGCCCGAAGTGGTCGTGTCGGAAAAGGGCTTCACCCGACTGAACAACTGGCTTCGCGATCAAGGTTTTACGGTAGAAGAGATTCCCTATGCCGAAATTGCCAAACAAGAAGGGTTACTCAGATGCAGTACCATGCCCCTCATTCGGGCATAACCATTACGCACTAACAACAACTAAACATACAAACAATTTGAGAGCACAGATTACCAACACCATTCTAATGATTCGCCCGGTGAATTTCCGGATGAATGAGCAGACTGCGGTCAACAATTATTTTCAGGAAGATTTGCATTTGAAAAATGCGGAGATCAACCGAAAAGCCCAAGAGGAGTTCGATGCCTTTGTAAAGTTACTTCGCGAGCACGGAGTCCAGGTGATTGTGGTGGAGGATACCAAAGAGCGTGACACCCCAGATTCCATTTTTCCTAACAATTGGGTCTCCTTCCATGAGAGTGGAACCATCTGCGTCTATCCTATGTTTGCTGAAAACCGAAGAAAGGAACGCCGCGAGGATATTTTTGAGGTACTCGAAAAAGAAGGTTTTGTAATCAATAATATTATGGATTACACCTCGGCTGAAGAGGAAGGTGTGTTTTTGGAAGGTACCGGAAGCATCCTTAAAGACCGGGTCAATCAAAAAGCCTACTGTGCGCTCTCCGAAAGGGCCCATGAAGAACTTTTTATCGAATTCTGTGAGGATTTTGATTGTTTTCCTGTTATTTTCCATGCCAACCAAACCGTAGAGGGAAAACGGCTTCCTATTTACCATACCAATGTAATGATGGCGATGGCCGAAACCTTTGTGGTCATCTGTTTAAAGTCCATCGATGATAAAAAAGAGCGTAAGAGTGTTGTGGAGCATATTAAAATGGATGGTCGGGAAATTATTGATATTACCGAGGAACAACTGTACCACTTTGCAGGGAACATGCTCCAAGTGATTGGGGCCAACGACCAACGTTTTATGGTGATGAGCACCCAAGCCTACAACAGCCTTCGGGAAGATCAGATCAAGGCTATTGAAAAGCATTGTGGTATCATCCACAGTCCGTTGGACACCATTGAATCTTCTGGAGGCGGTAGCGCCCGTTGTATGATGGCTGAGGTATTTTTGCCAAAGAAGTAATATCCCATTGTCATTCTGAACGTAGTGAAGAATCTCTTCTAGGTTGAGATTTCTCAATCGATGCTTTGCATCTCATGTCGAAATGACTGCTTGCTGGCCTTGTCATCTTGAGCGGAGTCGAAAGGTAGACAAGGCATCTCGACTGCGCTCGATGTGATATTTAGGTTTTTCATTTAGCTGTTCCCTTGAGAGCTTGCACTGAGCGCAGTTGAAGTGGGGCCATAGGGGTGTTAATGGTTTGACACAAATTCCACGAATTATCTCGAATACAGCCGTCACCCTGAATTTATTTCTGGGCCACATCTCTTATGATGGGATGCCGAAACAGGTTCGGCATGACGCAAGTTGCCTACTTGTCAGGTCGAGTGTTGCAAACGAAGTTTGGAATGTATCGAGACCTGATTGTTGATGTCAAAAATCGATTCTCGATACAACATGCTACCGCATGCCACTCGAATTGACGATTTTTTGATTGAAATACTCATTCATTTCTCTTACTCCGAAACGAGCTCAAAAAAACCGCAGCCATAAACACCATAAAAAAGGCAAAGGGCAGGGAGGTGATGATGAGCAGTTTCTGAACAGCGGTGAGCACATCAATATCCGGTTTGGCATTGCCCAGTAGAATAAGCGCCAAGGTGGCCAACAAAATAAAGATGGACCAGATGAGGCGATGTTTCCGTTGTGGGTCCGGATTGCCCTTATCCGTGAACATGCTCAACACATATACGGCGGAATCCACCGAAGTGACCAAAAAACTCACCAACAACAAAATGGTGATGCCATTGAGTAGTCCCGAAAGCGGATATTCCCCAAAAAAGAGAAAAATGGAGGAAAACACACTGCCAAATTCATGGTTGTAGCTACCCCAACTTTCAATAATCTCAAAAGCGGAAGTGCCAAAGACCGAAAACCAAAAGAAGGTGCCCAACGACGGTAAGATTAAGACCCCCAAGAGCATTTGCCGCAAGGTGCGCCCTCGGGAAATTCGGGCGATGAAAATACCGGTGAAGGGCGCCCAGGCCAGCCAGAAAGCCCAATAGTAAAACGTCCAATCCGTGAGGAATTCGATGCCAGGGTTGTAACTCCCCACGGCGATGCTCATCGGAACAAAATCTATGAGGTAGTGCAATGAGGCCTTTCCGAAGGAAAGTAGGATATCCCCCATATTGCTGTTGACGAACACAAAGGCCAACAGCAGCAGCGTCACCAAAATATTGAACTTGGAAATCCGTTTGATGCCCTTGTCCACCCCCAACCACACGGAGACAAACGCAATGGCGGAGATCAACAATGCCAACAGCAGGGTGACGGTCACCCCAAACTCGGACTGAAACAAATGGTTGAGGCCTCCGGTAATCTGGGCGGTGCCCAAACCTATGGCGGCAATCAACCCAAAAACGGTGGTGATGATGGCTAGAATATCCACCGCATTGGCACGTTTGGTGCCCTTGAATTTTTGCGGAATGGAACTGCTCACCAGCACTTTTTGGTGTTTGGCAAAGAGCGCATGGCCAATGATCAGGGCAAACAGTCCGTAAAAGGCCCATGCGGTAAAGCCCCATTGGTAAAAGGTGAACTCCAACGCCAAGATTTCTGGGGTGGTGTTGGTGGCAAAGGGTGGATTTTGCTGCATAAAAACAGGTTCCTGCACGGCCCTGAGCAAAATACCGGCCCCCATGCCTGTACTGTAGAGCATACTGGCCCATGCCCAAGTGGAATGTTCCTGTTTTTCGTTGGGTTGACCCAATTTAAGCTTGCCCCAGGGTGATACGGCAATACCCAAGAGCAGCAACACACAACCAAGGCCCAGATACAGGTAAAAATAACCAAAGTGACTCCGCACCCAGAGCGAGAGCACCTCAATAGTTTGGTAGCTCCACTCCGTAAACAGGAACACCACTGCCGAAAACAGCAACAGCAGCCCCGTGGAGATCGCCAATAGTGGGTTATGTTTTAGGAAGTTGTAAATGACTTTTGTTTTCCCGAAGATAACAGGAAATCCGCACTTGTCATTCTGAGCCTTTCGACACCAATTGCACTAATTGTAACGAATGCCTTGTTTGTCATTCTGAACCTTTCGACTACGCTCAAGACAGGCTTCGCGAAGAATCTCTTTTATGGTTGGACACAAATTCCACGAATTATCTCGAATGTACTAACTATTGTCAGGTCGAGTGTTTCAAACGGAGTTTGGAATGTATCGAGACCCGGTCATTGACACCTAAAATCAATTCTCGATACAACACGCTGGTGCGTGCCACTCGAATTGACGATTTTTTGGTTGGGATGTCCCTTGCCTGGTTGCCGCAGGCGGGGGACTTTAGGGGTGTTTATGGTTTGACACAAATTCCACGAATTATCTCGAATGCTATCGTCACCCTGAACCCGCCTATTGGGACGGGCAGGCTTGTTTCAGGGTTTTATGTTTTGGGGTGGGATTCCGAAACGGAGTTCGGCATGACGTAGGATGGGCATTGTTCATTGCACATTGCTAATTGTTTATTGCCCATTGCAATAAGCTTTCTCGCGCAAACGTGTAAGATAATTTAGTAAAAAAGTTTATATTGGGTTGATTTTTAGAAGTTTCCCTCCCAGTAATTTTATTAACTAACCGAATAATATTTAAATTATCCAAGGATAGGGTGATAGGATGTGTTATTTAGCATAACCATAATTTTTTAAAATGAATAAGGTCAATTTGGAACAGGAGATTAAAGAAGCTTCTGCAAGAATTCAAACAAGGCAGTCTGAAATTCAAGCGGAGTTAGACAAGTTGGAAGTGAAAATTTCCAAATATACAGATTGGGCATGGGGATTTGTATGGACGGGATTAGTATTGAGTGTATTTTCAGTTATTTATTATGTCTGTAAAAATCAAGAAGGTGGATTTGGTTTAAATCTGTTAGGAGATTTTTTGGGAGGAAGTGTTGCATCCGTTTGGGCATTAGCGGGGCTCTTCTTAATATATGTGGCATTTTTAGGGCAAAAGCAACAATTACTAAATCAGCAACTTGAAATTATGTACAGTCAGTTAGAAGTGAAATATACTAGATTGGAATTGGCGGGACAGAAAGAAGAAATGAAACTGCAAAACCAAACCTTACTTAATCAAAAATTTGAAAACACGTTTTTTGAACTACTTACGCTATTTAATAGTATTGTAAATTCTTTGGATTTAAGAAAAACTAATAAGGCAATCATAGCAACAGGACGGGACTGCTTTGAAACTTTTTATCGATATTTAAAGGCAGGAACAGAAGCGGTTATAGGTAATGGTAAAAGCTTGAAGTCAACTACTATCGATCAGGCTTTACAAGCTTATGATAAAGTTTATAGGAAGAATAAATCTGACTTGAGCCATTATTTTAGAACAATATATCACATATTTAAGTTTATTGATGTTTCAAACATAAAGGAAAAGAAAAGATATGCTTCCATAGCTAGAGCTCAATTGTCAAGTCATGAGCAAGTTCTATTGTTTTATAATTGTCTACATGGAAATGGGGTGCAAAAGTTCAAGCCTTTAATTGAGAAATATTGCATTTTCAAGAATATTGATCGAGAATTAATTTTTAACTCTGAGCATCTAAAAGAATATTCAAGCTCTGCATTCAACAATGGAAAAATTAATAAATCTGAGAAAGAGTAATTTCTTGTTTTTATTCTTAAAACTTGTTTTGCTCTCTCAACCCCACCACAATACCCCTAAGAGCAGCCACTACATTTTGCACTTCCTTTTGCTCAAAAGAACCTTCCTCCAAATAGAATAGCATTTCAATCCCATAATCTAGAATTTTAGCCAGTTCTTCTGGAGTACCATAGGTATCTTCAATCCAGTTTACTAAAATCTCCGCTTTTTCCATAATAGGAGCAAGAAAAGGGTTTTTCGGCAACGGGTACATGTCATATATGGCAAGAAGGGTAAAGGGTAAAGGGTAAAGGGTGTTGGGTAAAAGGTTAAAGGAGAAGAACCAATGCCACCATCCATACCCTTTACCGTATCAGCCAAGCTTTGGACGTTCCTTTAGCTGACCTCTGCAATCTAAAACCTTAAGTCTTATATCTTTCGTCTTTCGTCTAGCATCTAATATCTAACGTCTAGTCCTGCTCCACAGTAAACTCCCGTATCGCTTGGTTGGGCTCCATAATGGTATGGCCTTGCCAAAACTCGGGGTCATAGGTGGGCATATAGGTGGCGCGTGCGGTCTTGTCCTCTTTAAAGTTGGCGAACTGGACTTCGGGCACCACGGCTTGGTCAAACACCACCAGTTCCCATTTTTCAATTGGGCTCATCCGAAAGTCAATGTTCAGCGAGAGTTCGTTCTGTTTGCGGCGGCCCTTTACATGCTTGTTCTTTTCAATCACTTTTAGCGGGCGGTCCACGGCAAAGTAGCGGCCAAAGGTAAAGTCCATAAAGCGGAGGTCGTACTTGCCATTGGGCAGTTGGGCAAAGCGCATGGTGCCCTTATAGAGCACTTCGCGGTAGGTAATGCCCAGCAGCCTAAAATTGCGCAGGCGCTCGGTGTTCTGCACATCCAGCCGCATTAGGGCAAAGTCCTCGATATTGATATAGAGCCGACCCCTGAACTCGGCACTGCTGCGCTTGGGCTCAAAGTCGATGACGTACACTCCGGCATCTTCTATTTCGGCATAGCCGGCGAGGGTAAACTCGTATTTTCGGGTCTTGTCGATGAGGTCCAGTTTACTGTCTTCGTTGTAATACAGCTCGTTGAGCAGTTCCTTGAAAGCATAGCGCTGGCTGTCTACCAGTCCGGTGTTTTTCTTTTTATCAAGGTTTTCTTTGAGCTCTTCGGCCTGTTCAGCCTGCTCTTTTTCCATATCACTAAGGATGGAATCTACCTGCACCTTTTGGCTAAAGATGCCCGATTTGATCTTCAGGTAGGAATCTGGTTTTATGTTCTGGGTAAAAATGGTCTGCATGCGCTCGCCCAGTTCCTCAAAAGAACCCACTTGGTTCTTATCGTACAGGTCGGCGGCCTTAATGATGTCCAGTTTGTACTTGCCGTTGTTTTTATAGAGGTCGCCCAGACTTTCGGTATAGTGGTGGCCATTTTTGGGGATAGAAAGGGCAATGCTGTCCATGAGTTCCTTGTTGAGCTCCGCAATACTGGATTTTTTAAAACCAAAGTCCACCTTGTTGATGGTGGCAAATTCGGACTGCCGTAAAAAGAAGCGTTGCTTTACGGGTGCTTTGTTGACGTTCTGCGGAACGCGCTCCACCATTTTCTCGATGATATCATCCACATCCAGTTCCTTGTCGAAGACATATACCCCACTGAGTTCAATGGCCTTGGGTTGAAGCAGCACCACACTGTCCTGCAATTGGGCTAGGGTGAACCCCTTTTTGGAGTACCCCATGGAAGAAATGTAGATAGAGTCAGGGGCAGCAGTTTCCTCCAAGGTAAAGCTGAAGCGACCTTCGTCGTTGGTGATGACGCCTTTGTGCTCGCCATATTGGATGGTGGCATACGGAATGCCTTTTTGGGTCTTGGCATCCACCAATTTGGAGCTGATGGTCTGAGCAGTCATGGGCAACGCCATAAGGAAAAGTAACACTGGGAAGATCTTGGTGTTGGGCAAGGTCATCTGTTCGTTTTTTTGATGTGTTTTTTATAAAGACTATGCAAACTGAAAAAGGTTGCATATGGGTTAGACGAAATGGAGTGGATTTTGTAACAGGAGTTTTTGTGTTAGACACGAATTCCATTAATTGCTCGAATGTTATCATTACCCTCAAATCGTTTCAGGGTCTCATAAAGTGGGTGGGAAGCCGAAACAAGCCCGCCTGTACCATTC
>JAUIBH010000055.1 GCA_030427985.1 Bacteroidia bacterium
CTGGACCGGCAAAATCAACTCCAGGCTTCCAGATGTCACCGATAAAAAAGCAAAGAGCACCGGGGCTGTAATAAACAGTGTCACCCACCTGAGCATAGGTTCTTACATAAAATTGCCCAGGATCAAATAATTTTCAAAACCCTTGGCCACAATGTCCAAACTCACCTGCGTCCACTTTTCCTTTTCTTCATAAAATCCTTCCGCTGAGAACTGTTTCATGGGAGTGGTCTGTGTCCGCTGCGAAGTCAATGCCGCATGCGATAGTTGCCTTTTGGTATGAATGGACAAAGGTTCTTCCGAAAGTACCGCTCCAATATCCATAACTGCCCCATCTGATTTTTCAGCAAGACTCAAAGAAAGTTTCAACGTATACCGATGTCCCTTTTCCAAGGTCTCCGTTAAGGGCACCTGAATGTATTCTCTATAATCCCTGGGCGCAAAAAGATACAATCCGGCATAGGCCGCACCTTCAAAGGCTTCTTGTTTTCCTTTAAAGTTCATAGGGATTCCCAACTTGGTTCTACTACATTCGTTAAAGTAGTCCGTTGTTCCTAAACTTGGAGCACTCCAATACTTTGCATCCCTGTTTAGGTTGCTCATTTTCACCGGACATTCCAGATAATCCTCAAACCCTCCATTTTGAACCAAATTTTGGGATTGAAGCTCTGCACAAAACAATGTGATAACCAAACCGGCCAATATGTAAAAAAATCGCAACAGCATGATTTCCAATTCGTTTGGAACCACCAGCATGAATCCGAAAAAACATACGGGCAGGGGGTTTAAAACGCCCTTTTTAACATTTTATTGCGTATTCTCCTATAGGATTTAGAAGTCAAACTTATAAGAAACCCCAGCTAAAGCCTGAAAACCTTGAACTCTAAAATTGGCCCAGCGTTGGTAATCGCTGTTGGCAATGTTGGAAGCTTTCACAAAAATAGAGAGCTGTTCATTGAAGTGATATCCCACATGGGCATTGGCATCAAAATAGCCATCCAAAGTAACTATGGCTGCGGGAAATTCTGATGGCGTGGCATTTTCCTCAGCCACGGCCGATAAGTCATCCCGTTCCCCCACGTAGAATAAATTGGCGCCCATATACCACTGGTCATTAATCTGATAATCCATAAAAACAGAGCCTTTTATGGATGGTAAGTTCCAAGCCGGATTGTCGGTTTCCGTGTCATAGTCATAGAATTCTGCGTTTATGCCCAAAGTGAAATATCTATTGATATCCACATTCAGTTCCCCAAAAATGCCCAGCGTTTTTACATCATCATAAAAAACTTGAAAGGAGTTTCCATAGTAATAGCTGCTTTCATCATTTCTGAAGAGATTCTCTGGATTCAAAAAGAACAGCGGCTTCATATTCTCCGCAGTGTATGAACCTTTGATGTTGTACCCCACGTTGGATAATAATTGCCCTTTCAACCCCACATAGCCAATATATTGTTGGTCCGTTGGTGCGATAGTTAAAGTTGGAGAAACATATGGGTTTTCATCTACAAAATCGTGATAGGAATTTTGCTTTAACTCACCTTCAATTCCTCCGTAGGCGATAACATTTTCGTCCAGTAGCCGGTAAGAAGCCGTCACAGCTGGATAGATGTAAAAGTTGCTGTCGCTGTTTTCGGTATCCATACCATAAACAAAATTGGCACCAAGGTTCACTGTCAAATCATCACGTAGAATCAACAAACTGGGTTTCACCCCTGCCTGAAAATGGCTGTAGTTGATTTCCCCGTCATTGACCGTGTTGTTAAGGGAAGCATTTTTAAAGTTTCCACCCACATAGTCCAACTTTGCACCGATAGTAATCAGTTCTTCCGTGATGGGTAGCTCTATGGTCGGGTTCACCACTACCCTATTCTCTCCAGACTCAGTAGCATCCCAAAATCGACGCAACAACATATTTCCCTTTTTAAAGAAGGAGTCTTCCATATTCAAATGGGCCTTGGCTTCTGCATTGAAATAATTTTGCTGCTCATCCATATCCGCGACGGTTGTTTCGGCAAATTCACCATTCTCTATACCATACCAATTGAAAAGCTGATGTTGGAGTCCAAGACTAGCTCCCCAATCCATATACCGATCTTTTTTGGCATACGAGGCATCGAATTTGGTGTTGTAGAATTCGGTATCCAATGGTGTTGAATCCATATCACCACGTGAGGAATGATGGGTCAATCCAAAATCCAACAAATCTTCTCCCCGATTAAACTCGCGACTCGTATAAAAATCCACTAGGGCATTATTGTAATTGCCCAGTCCCACCGAAGCATATGAATTGTACAATGTAGGTGGCGGAGTCTTCTCCACTCCAGATGCTTTTCCTTTGGCCGGAGTGAAAGTCGATGCCACGGGAACGGAAAATATGCTATAGTTGATGTCCTTTTTTTGAAGTACAATGGAGTCGTTAAGACTAGGAGCCGATTTTATCTTAAAGGCATCCGAAACAGTAGGGGAATACGGCCTTACCACCGTTACCGTTTCAGTACCAATATTGTCGGTTTCCTGTGCCATAAGGGCTCCGCAAAGGCTCAAAAAAAGTGTTGAAAATATATAGGTTCTCTTTTGCATGCTGTGTCTCGATTTAGTTTTCATCAGGGTTAACCGATGAATTGCTTTCCGCTTCCTTGGCCTTTATCCGCGCCAGTTCCTCTTTTGCTTCTGTAACAATCTCATCATACTCGGAAAAGTTGGAAATAACACTTTCCAAAATGTAGGTGGCTTGGAATGCATCGCCCAAATTGTAGAAGTTCTTGGCCATGATTACCAATCCCTTTCCACCCCATTCTTTATAGGCCGAATAATCCTTTGCCAATTTTTGAACAGACTCGTTGGATGCTTCATAATCCCCATCTTGATTTTTAAAATAGGCGTCATAATACCAAGCCTCAGCGGCTAGTTCTCCGGTGGCAATCTCCTTCACATCCTGATAAGCGGTTTTTGCCAGGGCTTCGTTTTCAGTAGCAATGGCCGAGCGTGCAATCATGATCTGGGCATCACTCTTAATGCGGTCATCAATCTTTGGTGCTTTTAATACTTTTTCAGCATAGGCTATGGTCTGGCTATACTCTTTTTGACGGTAATACCCTTTCATTAAATTGGATTGGGCGAAAGTGCGGTTCTCGGAAATATCTGCCGTACTTTCCAATTTTTTCAAATAGGGAATGGCACTTTGATAATCCTGTTTTTCCACATAGATTTCGCAGACACGCGTCAACGCTTGTTCGGTGTATTCTCCTGTACCTCCATTGGCCACGGCTTGATATTTAGGTAAAGCCTTATCCTTTTCTCCTTTGGAAAAATAGAGCTGAGCCAACGAGAAGTTGGCGTTTTGGGCATGCAATCCATTAGGAAATTCCTTGAGGTAATCCTCGTAACCTTTGATGGCCGCGTCGGTTTTTCCTTCCACGTATTTTCTATCCGCAGACTCAAAACTGGCATTGTCCAGTTCGGTGTCAGTGACCTCGACAAAATCCAGATTTCGGGCCCAAGCGGCATATTCGCTTACCCGACCTTCATCCACATAGACCAGTTTAGCCGTTGCCACCGCCTGTTTCGCCTCTTGGGTGTTGGGGTATTTTTGAACCACCAACTTTAATTTGTCCAATGCTTGGTTATTTCTACTTGCGTTGTAGTGTACTAATCCTTGACGCAACATGCCACGAGGGGCAAACTTGCTTGTTGGATATTCTTCAATCAAGCGATCATACGTTTGCAATCCCTTGGCTTCTTGGCCTCCTGTGACGTATGAATTGCCCAACTCAAATAGCGCATCATCACGTAGTGATGAAGTGGGATACATGATCAAAAATTCATTCAATCCTTCAATTTTGGCGGAACTATTCCCCAAAAATCCATTGCACAATGTTTTTTGAAAAGCAGCATAATCCCGCTCCGGACCATTCATTTTGGACGATTCGTCATACGCCTTCATGGCCAATTGATATTTGCTGGTCACAAAATAACTGTCGCCTAATCGTAAATAGCAATCGTTTTTTCGTTGACCATCCAAAGCACTGGAATTGACCACATTTTTGAAATAGGCAATGGCATTGTTGTAATCCTTCAACTTAAAATAAGAATAACCCAAATTATAGTCCAACTCATCGTATTCCGACATAGAACGGGCAGCGGGGAGTTGTTGAAATTTCACAAAATCCAACAAGGCCTCTTCAAAACGGTTCAAGCGATACTCTGCTTCACCTTTCCAGTATAAAGTGCGAGCTTCAAAAGCTTTGTTCTCCGCACTTTTCAATGATTTGGAAAAGCGTTCCACCGCCGCTTCGTAATCACCATCTATAAATAATTCAATACCTCGGTAGTAGGCCACTTTTTGATAGGTTTCCTTGCTGGCGTAATTCTTATTTTCTTCCAACAGTTGCATGGCTCCCTCAAAATTCTTCGAGGTGATATAAGAATCCACTAAAAGCTCCTGGATTTCCAATTGATGTTCATCTTTCGGGTATTTTTCAAGATAGGAAGTCAATACCTGCGGGACAGGTTCGTAGGCGTTTCCAATTTCGTAGCTCAATCGGGCATAATTTAACCAAGCATCTTTTTGGATTTCTGGGCTGAAATCCATCTGCGAAGCATTTCGGAACGCATTGAGCGCCTCCGACTTTTTATCCAGTTTTAAATAGCACTCCGCCAAATGGTAATAAGCGTTTTGGGACACGCTGTTGGTACCTCCAATAATTTTGTTGAACTGCTGAATGGCAGCTTGGTAATCGCCTTGCTTGTAATGGCTATATCCCAACAGATAATAATCCGTGTTGTTCATCCGACCACGTTTGCCGCGGTATTTTTCCAAATACGGGATAGCCTTGTCGTATTGTTCTAGGTTGAAATAGCTCTCACCAATGATTTTGTTGAGTTCGGATTGTTCGTTGCGGTCCGATTTTGCCATTTGCTTCTCCGCCATGGCAATGGCTTCCTCAAAATTGCCCAGCTTAAAATTTAAATCAGCTTGATAATAGGAAAGCTTTTCATTGAGCAGATTGGGGTCCGTAATTTGGTCGAAACGGGCACTGGCTTGGTCGTAATCATCCTGCTCATAAGCAATGTAGCCCAAATAATATTTGGCTTGGGAGCCATATTTTTGCGATGTGCTTACTTTGTTCAAGTACCGCTCCGCCTCCTTAGGCCGTTTGGAAGCATAGAGTGCATACCCATTATTAAAATTAAAGCGCTGTTGGTCGGAATAGGACATCGAGGATTCATCCACTTTTTTATACCATTTTAGGGCATAAGGATATTTTCCTGTCTCAAAATAGTAATCCGCCACATCCAAAAAAGCGGAATTCCGTTTGGTAGACGTAGGATAGCGATCCACAAAATCTTCCATCATTTTATCGGCGCCACGCTGATTTAACCTAATGGCGGCATTAGCGGCATAATAGGTGCTATTGGCCTCTGTCTCATAATCCGTGGTGGAAGACTTTACCTTTTCAAAAATGGTTTGAGCGGCTTGGTACTGTTCGTTGTTATACAGGGCCAAAGCATCTTGGTACGCTTTATTTTCGTGGGTATATATCTTGGTTTCCTGTGCAGAGAGCACAAAAAAAGTTCCCAAAAGAATGGGAAATAATAGGAGGTTTTTTCGATTCATAGTGTTCTACGCTGTTCTCGACTGACTTTTACCTTAACGTCAAAATTAAGGTGAAAGTATATTGACATGGTTTTATATCGAATTTTAAGTGGTACGTTCCGCCCGAATTTCCAATAATTGTTACATTTAGCACCAGAGCTCAATGACCTCTAGAGCTTTTTCGCCATCAAAAATAACAATGTAGTCGAGATGCTATCCTTATTTAAGGAATCATTGGCATTTTTTGATGGCATCATTCCACAACCTCACAGCGCCGTTTTTGGGCAATATCCTCCTCTTCCTTGAATCAGGTGCGCATTTTTATTGAATCATTAATTCCAAATTGTATAACCATGACCTATGCATTTTTCATTTTAGGAAGCTTTGTGCTTCTAATTGTTTTTCTGTTCAACAATCTAGTTGCCAAAAAGAACAAGACCGAGGAAGCTTACAGCAGCATTGACGTAATGCTGAAAAAAAGAACGGATTTAATTCCCCGTCTCATCAGCACAGTTAAGGGGTACATGAAACATGAAAAAGAAACGCTGACGGAAATCACCAATCTGCGTGAAAAAATTCTCAACAAAAACCCAGAGGCCAATGACCGCTTTCATTTGGAAAGCCAATTGGGGATGATGCTGGGGAAACTTCAGGTGAGGGCCGAGGCCTATCCCGATTTAAAGGCCAGTGAAAATTTTCTGCAATTGCAGGCCGCCCTTAACGAGGTGGAAGAACAACTTTCCGCAGCACGAAGAGCCTACAATGCAGCAGTGAATGCTTTCAACAATGCTTTTGAAATGTTTCCATCCAATATCATGGCCAAAATGATGGGGTACTCTCGTAAAATGCTATTTGTCATTGCGGAGGAAGAAAAGAAAGCTCCAGAAGTTTCTTTTTAACAACGTTTCACTATGGATAATTTTCAAAGTATTGAGAAAGAACTTTTACCACTACTTCGTAAGGCCGAAAAATTACGAAAGCCCTATCGCTTTTTTAAATTGACTATCTTTTTCTTTATCCAAGCCGTTCTTTTGGGAGCTATTTTAGCTCCATTTTTTCTATATCTGTTCAATTTGGAATTCACCAAATGGATTGCCAACATATCTCAAAGTCGGTATTTTAGTTATCTGACTTTTACTTCTCTTCTACTATACTGGCTTGCGTTCTTTATATGCATGATGCTATTTCTGATAGTACGCGTTAAGCATCAAAAAGTCGAAAAGTCAATTATAAAAAAGTTAATCCATAAGATTGCGCCAAATTTTCAATTCGATGAACGCAAGCAAGTGTCGATGAAAGAAATCAAAAAGAGTGAACTTGTAGTCATCCCCAGAAAAAAGAAGAAAAAATCCCAATCTACCATCTATAATTTAAAACAGGGATTGTTGACCGGTAGGATTGACGATACCACTATTCAAATAGGAAATATCAAAATCATTACTCAAAAATCGATTTACACATATCTCTACGGAATACCCCTTCTTAATTTTGTTTATCTTGCTTATACCTACATACGGCCATGGTTTACAAAAAAAACTGTAATGCAGATGGGAAGTAATTTTTTGGGCATGTTTGTGGTTGCGGATTTCAATAAAAAATTTAGTGGTACCACTGTGGTCCTTCCCGATCAATTTGAAAAAAGCATTGGATACTTGGCCAAAACCTTCCAATCGCTCAACTTTAAGCGAGACCAGCTAGTGAGCCTTGAAAATCCTAAGTTTGAGAACGAATTTGTGGTCTACAGTACCAATCAGATTGCGGCACGCTATATATTGTCCACAACTTTCATGGAACGCATCTTGGCCTTAAAACAAAAAATCAATAGGCCCATTATGCTTTCATTCAAAAGCAACAAACTGTATATGGCTGTACAGCACCCTTACGGTTTTTTTAGCCTACCAGAAAACAAAAATCTGATAACCTCAAATGCCCTTGAAGAATTCTATAGGGACATCTCCACAGCAATTGGCATTGTGGAAGACCTCAATTTGAATACCAGAATTTGGGGATAATATGGTTTCACATTTTATTGAAAAATAGACTTCTTATTGAATTTCAGCTGGGATTCGGTATTTTCAAATACTTTTGTAATCATATCAGAATGCTATGCCCGAGACAATCGTAAAATTACAGGATGTTGCCGTATTTCAAAATGAGAACCTTGTATTGAAGGATGTAAATCTAGAAGTGAAGCAAGGCGAATTTGTTTATATCATCGGAAAGACCGGTAGCGGAAAAAGTAGTTTTATGAAAACTCTTTATGCCGATATTCCCTTAAAAGAAGGCGATGCCACGGTGGTGGATTTTGATCTGAAGAAACTCCAAGAAAAGGATATTCCCTTTTTGCGAAGGAAATTGGGTATTGTCTTCCAGGATTTTAAATTACTGCCAGACCGAAACGTCAACAACAACCTCCGTTTTGTACTCAAAGCCACCGGTTGGACGGATGATTCCAAAATGGATTCCAAAATTGAGGAAGTATTGACAAAGGTGGGCATGAAAACCAAGGGGTTTAAATTTCCTCATGAACTCTCTGGAGGGGAACAACAGCGTATTGCCATTGCACGGGCACTTTTGAATGACCCTGAACTCATTCTCGCGGATGAACCGACAGGAAACTTGGACCCACAGACCAGCGTGGAGGTCATGAAAGTTCTACAGGATATCAACCAAAATGGACGTACCATTGTAATGGCGACCCACGATTATGCGCTCATCCTAAAATATCCGCACAAAACCTTAAAATGTGACGACAGTAAAGTGTTTGAGGTCATTCAAAAAGCAATGTGATACTAATGGGCAATAAACAATTAACAATGTCCAATTTACAATCGTGATTTAGACACAGTAAGGTTGCCTTAAACATAATTCGTGACCATTCGTGTCAAATATCAAGTTCAAGAGCAAGAATCAAAAGTACAATCAAGAAACAGATTACCCTTTCAACCTTCTCCCTTTTTCCTTCAATTTAAATGATTTACACCACATATCCGTGATCCGCAAAACTTTTTGTTTCTTTGCCTAAATAAATTTTCTTTCCTATATGGATATTCTTGGAATTGACATTGGCGGATCAGGCATAAAAGGTGCTCTGGTCAACGCTGAAACTGGTGAAATGTTAACGGAACGCTACCGAATCCCAACCCCAAAATCCAGAAAACCTGATGAAATGGCCCACGTAGTGGCCCAAATTGTGGAACACTTTAATTACAAAGGTCCAGTAGGCTGTGGTTTTCCTTCCATCGTGAAAAATGGGGTTTGTCTTTCTCCTGGAAACCTCCATCCGAGTTGGGTTGGTGTTAATGTTGATGAACTGTTTACTGAGGTTACAGGGCAAGAGTTTACCGTGTTGAATGACGCCGATGCCGCTGGTTATGCTTCCATGAATTATGGCGCTGGAAAAGGAAAAAACGGTTTGGTTATTATGATTACCATTGGTACTGGATTGGGTAGTGGTGCTTTCTTTAACGGAGTGCTTCTTCCAAATTTTGAGTTAGGACAGATTCCATACAAAAAGTACAAGAAAATTGAAAAATGGGCCGCCGCTTCGGCCAAAGAACGCGAAGACCTCAGCTTTAAAAAATGGGGAAAGCGTTTCAATAAGTTTTTAACGCTGGTGGAACTCATTGTTTCTCCCGATTTGATTATTATAGGTGGAGGCACTTCCAAGAATTGGGAAGAATTCAGACATCATATTGATATTGAAACCCATGTAATCAAAGCCGAATTGATGAACCATGCGGGAATCATTGGCGCAGCCGTGGCTTGTCTTCGCGAACAGCACCACGGGCACTTAAGTTCTTAGGATACAAAAACAAGTGCAAGCTCAAGAATCAAGAGCAAGTCCAAGAATCAGGAAACAGGAAACAGGACTGGTCATTTCGACATGAGCGTAGCGATTGAGAAATCTCTCCTTAAATAGATTTCTCACATCCGTTCGAAATGACAAACAGGCTAGTCTATCTTGTTTCTTTTCCGGTCTACTTCCTTCAAGTAAATTTTACGAAGTCGCAAGTGATTTGGCGTCACCTCCACATATTCATCCTTTTGGATGTATTCCAAGGCTTCTTCCAAAGAAAATTTGATGGCCGGTACAATTTTGGCCTTCTCATCAGCACCAGAGGAACGGACATTGGAAAGCTTTTTGGTCTTGGTGACATTCACCGTCATATCATCGCCACGAGAGTTTTCACCAATCACCTGCCCCTCATAAATATCCTCTCCCGGATCAATGAAAAATTTACCACGCTCCTGTAACTTGTCGATGGAATAGGGAATAGCGGTTCCATTTTCCATGGAAACCAAAGAACCGTTCTGCCGTTGTGCGATTTCTCCTTTCAAAGGTTGATATTCCTTAAATCGATGTGCCATGATGGCCTCACCAGCGGTTGCAGTCAACAATTGATTACGTAATCCAATGATTCCTCGGGATGGAATGATGAATTCACAAATCATACGGGAACCTTTGGCCTCCATGCTGGTCATCTCCCCTTTTCGGATAGATACCATTTCCACAGCCTTACCGGAAACTTCTTCTGGCAAATCGATGGTAAGATGTTCCACAGGTTCGCATTTTACCCCATCAATTTCTTTAATGATTACTTGGGGTTGACCAATTTGAAGTTCATAACCTTCACGACGCATGGTCTCAATCAACACGGAAAGGTGCAATACCCCACGGCCAAAAACCATGAATTTATCGGCACTGTCCGTAGGCTGAACCCGAAGCGCCAGGTTCTTCTCCAATTCTTTCTCCAAACGCTCCTTAATGTGCCTCGAAGTCACAAATTTTCCATCTTTTCCAAAAAATGGACTGTCGTTAATGGTGAACAACATGCTCATGGTAGGCTCATCTATTGCGATGGTCTTCAATTTTTCAGGGTTTTCAAAATCGGCCACGGTATCACCAATCTCAAAACCTTCAACACCTACAATGGCACAAATATCACCGGTTCTAACTTCCTGAACCTTAATTCGACCCAATCCTTCAAAAGTGAATAGCTCCTTGATTCGTGATTTTACCACTCTGCCATCACGTTTCACCAAAGAAATCTGCTGGCCTTCCTTGAGCGTTCCACGTTGCAAACGCCCAATGGCAATTCGGCCTGTGAACGAAGAAAAGTCCAAGGATGTAATCAACATTTGGGTGGAACCTTGT
Source organism: Bacteroidia bacterium (assembly GCA_030427985.1). Lineage (GTDB taxonomy): Bacteria > Bacteroidota > Bacteroidia > Flavobacteriales > Flavobacteriaceae > Flagellimonas. The sequence goes on from JAUIBH010000055.1 coordinate 10,755, forward strand.
TCTGGTTTAAACTCAGGAACATGCTCCAAAACCATATCTAAAAGTGGCTCGATAGTGTCGGTAGGTTTTTGCCAATCCTCGCTCATCCAATTCTGCTTGGCAGAACCATAAACGGTTGGGAAATCCAACTGCCACTCTTCCGCACCCAACTCAAACATCAAATCGAACACTTTTTCGTGCACTTCCTCTGGGGTACAGTTTTCCTTATCCACTTTATTGATGACCACACAAGGCTTCAAACCTAAATCAATGGCTTTTTGCAATACAAAACGCGTTTGGGGCATGGGACCTTCAAAAGCATCCACCAACAACAAAACACCATCTGCCATGTTGAGAACACGCTCAACCTCCCCACCGAAATCGGCGTGCCCAGGGGTATCAATGATATTGATTTTAGTGTCTTTATACACCACGGAAACGTTCTTGGAAACAATAGTAATTCCTCGCTCCCGTTCCAGGTCGTTGTTGTCCAAAATTAAATCGCCTTTGTTCTCGTTATCGCGGAACAACTGGCAGTGGTACATGATTTTATCAACCAAGGTTGTCTTTCCGTGGTCAACGTGGGCAATGATAGCAATGTTTTTAATCTTGGACATAACCTGATTTTTAAGCCCGCAAAGATACTGCTATTTTCTTCTCGCACACACAAGGAAATGTTATTTTTATCTTATTGATTTTGAGGGGTTTCAAAACTTACAAACCCACGCACCATCTTTTTTCGCTGATGATCCAGCCCAAACTGATGTTCACCACGGGAAGAATGGTTCCTTTAAATGGTCCTGCATAGTATCCAGCACCGGCATCAATAGAAAAACTCAACCCTGAATTATAGCTCCGTTGAATACCGTAGACCAATCCACCGTAGCCATGCACGCCTTCCACCAAATTACCCTCCACAACACGGTCACCGGGCGAAAAAATAGCCGCTGATGGTGCAATGTAGTTTCCAGAATTTCCATAAATGGATCGTCTTCGGTGGTATCTGCCATTGAAATTATGGTAGTAGCGGTATTGGGCTGTTATAGCAGGAAAGAAATCCAAATTATCATAAGGTTCTGCACTTGCAGGTTCCAAAGCCGCTTGCCATGCCACCCGCACATCTAAGGTACTGTTAACCCCTACCCCCATTTCATATTCCAACCCAGGGTTAAAGATGTTCAGCTTTATTTGCCGAACCTCGCAGTTTTTCCCATACTGGGCATTAATGCAAAAGCAACAAAGCAAAAATCCAATAAAAAGAAAGCGACACATTGTAGGTTAATTTGGTACTAGTATAACCTTTGGTTTGGAAAAATAGTATGCAAAAATGCTTCCTTTAATCGAAAACCGGTTCTTTGGATTTTCTTTTGGTCGCCACCCACCCGAATGTAAAATTAATCAAGGGTCCATATCCGCTGGGAACACCATCCCCCCGATAATATCCCGCACCGAGCTCAAGGTTAAAATTAAATCCTTTATCATAGGTACGCTGAATTCCATAGACCATTCCGAAAAAACCAAGATTAAAATCCTTTGGTGCCTCAATATTGGTCGCTATGCGAAGTTGAGAAAAGAAAATAGTCTGGGCGGCAGCAATATAGTTCCCAGAATTTCCAGACGTATTTTTATCCAACCTTTCCCTCCTATTAAAATTATGGTAATATCGGTACCGGTTGTTCAATGCCAATCCAAACGCATAACCTTCTTGGTAAGTGGCCAATCCCAATCCTACGTTTGCAGAGACACTTTGGTTCTTAAAAAGGCCCAACTCATAGGTAAATCCGGGGCTTATCAGGTTCAGTTTAAATTGATGGCGCTCCAAATGTACCAAATCAAAAGTACCGCCCCTTTCCTGCCATTGCGCATTAGAAATAACAGGCAACAAACCAAGGGCAAACAAAATAATCCTATACTTCATAGTTGATGGCTTAGTTTGATAAATCTAAAAAGTATACCATGGTTTAATCCTATATTTGTGCAAACTTTAAGAAATGGACTTCACCAAAATTCCTCAGATAAAACATGTAGATAGCAACAATTTTTTCCTTCTGGCTGGCCCTTGTGCCATTGAAGGCGAGGAAATGGCCATGCAGATTGCAGAAAAAGTGGTGTCCATTACGGACAAGCTTCAAATTCCCTATGTATTTAAGGGAAGTTTTAAAAAAGCCAACCGTAGTCGTATTGACTCTTTCACTGGAATTGGGGATGAAAAAGCATTGAAAATTTTGAAAAAGGTTTCCGAAACCTTCAAAGTTCCTACCATTACAGATATCCATGAGATTTCGGATGCGGCCATGGCTGCTGAATATGTTGATGTGCTCCAAATCCCTGCCTTTTTGGTCCGTCAGACCGATTTGGTGGTGGCTGCTGCTGAAACAGGAAAGGTTGTTAATCTGAAGAAAGGACAGTTTATGAGTCCAGAAAGCATGAAACATGCCGTGACCAAAGTGACCGAAACCGGGAACGAACAAGCCATTATAACCGATCGCGGAACCATGTTTGGCTATCAAGACATGATTGTGGATTTCCGTGGTATTCCTACCATGAAACAATATGCGCCTGTGGTTCTGGATGTTACCCATTCCTTGCAACAGCCCAATCAATCTTCGGGGGTTACTGGAGGTCGTCCCGCATTAATCGGGACTATGGCCCGTGCAGGTATAGCCGCTGGAGTTGATGGTCTTTTTATGGAAACCCATTTTGACCCGGCCAATGCCAAAAGTGATGGCGCCAACATGCTAGATTTAAGTTTGTTGGAAAAATTATTGACCGATTTAACAGCCATCAGAAAGACCATCAATTCGCTCTAACCCTATTTCATTTGTTAAAATTTTTATGGTAAAAAACTGGTTTTCAATACCATAAAACATTTCTTTAACCATTATTTATAATTAGTCTAAATATTCTTTGGAAGAATACGTGTTGGAATATACATTTGCAATCAAAAATTTATTTAGACCAATTACAAATAAAAAATGAAGAATATACTACTTATCCTAAGCTTGATTGTTCTATACACTTCTCAGGCGCAAACCGGGAACTTAAAGGGAAAGGTTACCGACCAATGGAACAACCCGCTAAACAATGTAAATATTGCTATTTCACATACCAGTCTTGGGACTTCTACAAATGGTTCTGGAAATTATATAATCCAGGATTTAGCTCCTGGGGCCTACTCCCTTACTTTTTCAATGATTGGGTATGAAACCCAAACAGTTTCAGCTAATATATCGGCCAACCAAACCACAACAGTTACCACAGTGGTCCTTGCTGAACGACAAGAACAATTGAACGAAGTGGTTGTGGAAGGCCATCAAAACAAATATGTAGAGAATCAGCCTTCCACCTCATTGAGATTAAAGACCGAACTGGTAAAATTGCCTCAAAATGTACAGGTAATCAGCAGTGAGCTGTTACAAGATCAGCAGGTAACCACCATTATGGACGGATTGACCCGTAACGTCAGTGGTGTGACCATGTTGGAACACTGGGGACAATTTGCCCGAATCAACATGCGTGGTTTTCGTTTGCCCGCTTTTCGGAATGGTGTAAACGTCCAGGATAGCTGGGGTCCTCTTGCCGAGGATATGAACACGGTGGAACGTATTGAGTTCGTTAAAGGTCCTGCCGGATTTATGATGTCCGCCGGCGAACCCGGTGGTTTTTACAATGTGGTGACCAAAAAACCTACGGAACAATTCATTGCCAATGCCTCTTTCACAGCAGGTAGTTTTGATTTTTATCGAGGCACAGTGGATGTTGGCGGCAAAGCATCCAACGATGGTAAATTGCTCTATCGATTTAATGCCATGTACCAAACCACGGACAGCCATCGCGGCAATGAGCAAACTGATAGATTTGGCATTGCTCCTGCCTTGACCTATAAATTTTCAGACAAAACATCCATCACAGCCGAAATGAACCTTCAAGATGCTGAATCTTTCTTGGGGTCGGCCTACATCTTTGCCCCTGTGGCTGATGGATACGCAAGTTTGCCACGCGATTTCAACTTTGTGGACAGCAACTATCCAAAAACTGACATTCAAGAGGTTACTTTTTTCCTGAATGCCAAACATGAATTTTCGGACAGTTGGAGCGTTGAAGGTCAACTGGCCTACCTGCGTTACGACCAAGAAGGAAACTCTGCCTGGTTGGGCCAATTGGATTCCAATACAGGTGACGCCGTAAGGACCATTACTCAATGGGATGCGCTATCCGCTGGCAAATATGCCCAACTGTACATTAATGGAGCTTTCCAAACCGGTGGTGTATCACACAAAATTCTTGGTGGATTGGATTTTAGTGAGAAAAACTATTGGGCCGATTTCTACAATACCTTTATTGTTGACACAGAAGTGCCTTTCAACATATATGATCCTGTATATGGCGAAGTGGCCATGCCCAATTTTGACCGATCCACAAAAGTACAATACCGCAATGGTGGACAGCCTTATAGCGCCAACACTCTTAGAGGCTATTATTTTCAGGATGAGATAGGCTTCTTGGAGGACAGAATTCGTCTGACCTTGGCTGGAAGATATACAAATCTCTATACCCAAGGTAAAGAAGAAAATGACAATGTGGTGACCCCTCGTGTGGGTCTTAGCATTGATATATTGCCCGATTTGGCCATTTATGGGCTGTATGACCAATCCTTCTTGCCGCAAGCCGGTATCAGTGCTGACTTGGAACCTCTGAACGACCCAGTGGATGCCAATGACATTGAAGGAGGAATCAAGAAAACATTTTTTGATGGCCGTCTACGGACTTCTTTGGGTGCGTTCCAAATTACCAAAGAGAACATCTTGACATCAGACCCAGAAAATCCCAACTATTCCATGTATTTGGGTGAGGTACAATCCAAAGGTATTGAGTTTGACTTACAAGGACAGATTACACCTGAATTCAATGTTATTTTGAACTACGCAAACACCAAAGTAGAGGTTACAGAAGACCCAAATCCAGACATTGTGGGCACACGAGTGGCGGGTCATGCCAAGCACGTAACCAACGGTTGGTTCAATTACAATTTTGCTGAAACTTCCAGTTTGAATGGGTTTGGTGTATCACTGGGCTATCAATATCAGGTAGATCGCTCAACTTGGGCCTGGGCTGCAGACAATCAATCCGATTTGCCGGATTATTTTAGAATGGATGGTGCCCTATCCTGGAAAAACAATCACTTTAGGGTTCAGTTTAACATCAACAATATTTTGGACGAATACCTGTACTCTGGAGCCAACTACGGTTCATACTTGTACTGGCAGTCTGAACCAGGAATCAACGGTAGACTAACCGTAGCCTATACTTTTTAATTGTAACGATTCATTGAGGCCCATGTTTTCATGGGCCTTTTAACCTTTTTATTATGAAAAATACATTCTTACCGGTATTACTTTTCTTTTTTGGAATGATTTCCGCTAACGCCCATTATCTGTGGTTGGAAACGAACGGTTCCGGTAAATCCGGACAAGAACACGAAGTCCGTGTACATTATGGTGAATACACCTACGGTGTTATTGAAAAAGTAAACGGTGAAGCTTTTCCAGCTGTGGCCAAATTCACACTGTGGGTCATTGCTCCTGATGGCACCAAGACCGAGTTAAAAACTACAGCCAAGGAAGACCATTACCTAGCCAGTTTTACCCCATCCCAAAATGGCGTGTACACCATCGCACTGAACAATAATGAGATTGATGTGATTGATTACACCCAATACGATTTCGGTATTTTTAAGACCCATTACCACTCCACCGCAAAAGTACAGGTAGGCAATACGGATGCTGATACCCAAGCCATCAACCCTGAAGGGATTGTGGTAAAGCAATTGGCCAACAATGGTAATGAAGTAAAACTCCAAGTACTCTATAAAGGGCAACCCTTGGCCGAAAACGAGCTACAGGTGTATGTGGCAGACCTTTGGTCCAAAACCTTGCACACCGACGACAATGGTGAAGTTTCCTTTGCCTTGCCATGGGATACCAAGTACATTGTGGAGACCACAACCAAGGAAGAAGTTCCCGGCACCTACAAGGGGGAGGAATATGAATTTATCTGGCACTGCGCCACCTATTGCATCAAGTAATCCAAGGAAAAATTATGGTCACTTGCATTTCACTTTTGGTTTTCGTTGCTTTTTACCTCTTGTACAGCACTTCAAAAAAGATGGCTGGCGTTGGGGTAATGGGTTTTGAAAAATGGGTAGTTGACCATCACTCCGCATCACAATACGTTGGCTTGGCCCTTTTGATAATTTCATTGGGGCTGAGTATTTGGTTATGGGGATTGGGTTCTGGGGTATTTACCTTCATTATCCTCCTTATGACTGTGGCCAGTCTGATCATTCTATTGGCCCCACTGCGATTGGTGTCTTACAAATCCGTTGGGATAACGCTAGTCTTTTTTCTCATTTGTGAACTTATTTTGTTTTAATCCTATGCCTGCCAACAAAAAACACTTGACTCCTTCTGCTTCACAGCGCTTTGCCAAAGTCAGTGCCGCTATTCTGGGCGGATTAATAGTGGCTGTCATGTTCCATATGGCCTTGGCCAGTTGGTTCAACCATGTGGCCGTCATCATCACCAGTACTTTTTCCGCCTTTATTCTTTGGGCCGTTTTAATGGTGCTTGCCTTTTTGGGAAAAAACGGATGGAAGATTTGGGGCATTTACCTATTGACCAGCACTATGTTGGGAGTCGTGTTCTATTTTGGAAACCAAATCAACCCTATTGTTTAAAACTATGGGAAATCGCATTTACAATATTTTGTTTCATACCCACACCGTAAGCGGGATTGTCATCAGTGTAGCCCTTTATGTGATTTTTTTCACAGGCTCTTTTTCTTTTTTTCGGGATGAAATTGCCAATTGGCAACGCGGTCACCAAACGTTCCATCAAGATGCCATTGTGGGGAGTATGGATGAATATTTGAGTGATATTTCCAAAGACCACAATTTACATGGAAGGGATGTGGAAATCAGTCACTATTTTAACGAGCGAAGCATAAATGTGAGCCTTGGGGCTTCCAAAGACTCCCTGGCCCCTGAAGAGGAACAAACCAGAACCTTTTTTTATCTGGATACAGAGGACAAAACCACGGGAACCTACGTAGAATCCTATCATTTGGGGGAATTCTTGTACCGCCTGCACTTTTTGGACCAAATCCCCTACCCGTATGGTCGCTATTTATCTGGATTGGTGGCCTTCTTTTTCCTGTTTGCCATCATCACCGGAATTTTAGTGCATTGGGACAAGATTGTTTCCAATTTTTACGTGTTTCGGCCTTGGGCCAAGATCAAAACCCTTTGGACCGATGCCCATACCGCATTGGGCGTTATTGGGTTTCCTTTTCAATTTGTGTATGCCGTTACAGGGGCCTTCTTTTTGCTGAAGGGCATTCTGGTGGCACCATTGGTATTGGGGTTGTATGATGGCGACCATAACAAATTGTATGAAGATCTGGAATACAATCACCCGGTCTATGCCTATCAACATGAAAAATTGGAGAAAAAAATCGCCATTGACCCCCTAATCGCCGATACCAAAAAAGATTGGCCGGATTTTAGGCTCAAAGAGGCCCATATTTTCAACTATGGGGATGCCAATATGCATGTGGCCATCAGCGGGTATTTGGGATATTCCTCCAAACTGAATGGTTTGGGACATCGAATTTACAAAATGGCGGACGGCTCCATTGTGGAGGAAAAAGTGCCCATGACCAACAATTCGTATTTGGATGGCGTTAAGAATATGATGTTCCGTCTCCATTTTGGTGATTATGCCGGGTATGGACTTCGAGTCATTTCCTTTATCCTGGGGTTGGTTTCGTGCTTTGTGATTCTATCTGGAATCATGATCTGGTTGGTAGCTCGTGACAAAAAGAACATTCCGGAAAGGCGGCGCAAGTTCAATTATCAAGTGGCCAATATCTATATGGCCATCTGCCTCAGCCTGTATCCCGTTACCGCTTTGGAGTTTATTATAGTTCAATTTACAGAACAAGTGAACAGGCCATTTTTATACCGCACCTATTTGCCCATCTGGTTAGTAGTCTCGCTTTTTTTCATTTTTAAAAAGAATATTGGCTTTACCAACAAATGGACTTTGATTTCAGGGAGTATATTGGCATTGTTGATACCCATTGCTAATGGCATCTCCACTGGAAACTGGATGTGGGTTTCTTATGCCACGGGGCTAAAACAGGTTTTGTTGATAGACCTTTTATGGCTTGTTTTGGGGTTGGTGACGTTATGGGTGGCCTTTTTTAAATTGAAAAGTGGAAAAGCAGAGGTCGCATCCACTAGAAAGAGATAACTACCTCTTGTAAAATCCCTTATGCCTGAGGGAATAGGCTTCCTGCAATACTTCCATAAGTACAGTATCGTCTATTTCTTCCAAAGTAAAATAGCGTAGGGATTTAACCACTTTTCTGTTTTCCGTAATCATTTTATCGAGGTGCAGGGTCAAATGGGCGGAATTCCAAAATGCGATGTCCACATACTTCTTCTTTTGGGAAACATTTAAATAACAAATGGGCTGTTTCTCCTTATAAAAGCATGGAATGCCCCATTTATACTTCATATCTACTTTGGGCACAACCGATTCAATCACAGCTTTCAAGTGCAATAAAATACTCCTAAACGGTTCTCTTTGGTTTAAGATGTACTCTTCGGCAGGGTTCATATTTTGTTAGTACCTATTATTTGGACTTAAACAATTTTTTCATCAACTGCATCAATAGGACGGCCACAAAACCAATGGCCAATCCAAAAATAAAATCCTTGAGCAGTGTTGGCAGGCCTGGAAACAAGTGATGGAAAAATTCAATGTTATGGGTAAAAATGCCCCCTGAAACCAACAATAAAGCCAAGGTTCCCACAATGGACAATGCTTTGATTATCTTGGGAAGTGCATTTACAAGTACCATCCCCACTTTATCAGAGAAACTATCCGTTTCTTCATTTAGGTTGATGAGTCGGTAACCGTAATCATCCATTCGCACAATAAGGGCAACAATGCCGTAAACGCCTACGGTAGCCAAAAGTGCCACAACGGAAACGGTTGCAATCTGTATCGTCAGGGTTTCATTGACCACGGTACTCAATGCAATGATCACAATCTCAATGGAAAGGATAAAATCCGTGATGATGGCCTGTTTTATTTTTTGCTTTTCCAGCTCAGGCAACTCTTCTTCGGGAACATCAATGGGGTCTTCGGCATGACTTTCCTCATTCCGGTGAAAAATGAATTCGTACACTTTTTCTGCTCCTTCATAGGCCAAATACACGCCGCCCAAAATTAAAATAATGGTTATGGCAATGGGCAGATAGGCACTCAATAAAAAAGCAATGGGGAGAATGATCAACTTGTTCAAAAAAGAACCTTTGGTAATGGCCCACAACACGGGAATTTCCCTACTGGACAAGAACCCGGTGGCTTTTTCAGCATTCACGGCCAGGTCGTCACCTAAAATACCTGCTGTTTTCTTGGTTGCCACCTTGCTCATGGTCGCCACGTCGTCCATAAGTGCAGAAATATCATCCAAAACAGCAAAAAAACCAGATGCCATAGAAATCTTTTAAGGTTAGTGATTATGTCGTGGCAAAATAAACAATCCAAGCGTAACAGTCCCACATAAAAACGGTAAAAACCGTTATGCCGCTTCCATGGACAACATGGTTGCCACCCATATAATTACGGAAGAAAAGAAAATTCCAATAGTATTGGCGGCAAAGGCCTGTTGCTTTTTCATTTTGAAGAGATAGGCGGCAATACTTCCTGCGTAGACCCCTGTTCCTGGCAAGGGAATCATAACAAAGAGTACAATGCCCAAAAACCCAAAGCGCTGTATTTTTTTACCGGATCCTTTTTTAGCCCTTTGCCCCACAAATACAGCTGACTTTTTATAGAAACGCCATTTGATCAAATGACGGTTAACGTATTCCAAAAAGAACATCATCAATGGAAACACCAACACATTGGCTCCAAAGCACACCATAAAAACCAAGTATTCGTTTACACCTTGGTACATTCCGTAGGGAATGCCCACTTTGGCCTCTCCAAATGGCGATAGGCTCCACAGTGCTGCTATTAGTAAATCGATATGCAAAGTGTTGAGGTTTTAAACCGACAAACCTAATGATGAATTTGCTCATCATCTCTTTTTAAAACCCTAAATATTTATTAATTGTGATGGTGGAAGTTAAGCAACAGAGAAAAGTGTTGACCCGCCGTTGATTTCTTGGTCAAAGTCGGCCCTGATTTTTTCAATCAAGTTTCGCGGCGTTTTATCGGAAATCCAGACCCATTGGTTCTTTAGGTCCACATCAAAATGAAAACAAGAAAAATCACCACTAAAATCTCCGTCCAACTTGGACAACAGAAATTTCATGATTTTGGGGCGTAAACGATATTCCATATCAATGCAGGCCTTTTTGACGGCCTGATCATTTTCTCCAGAAATCACCCAATTAAATTTCACGTTCTCGTTACACTAGGACGAACAATATACTAAAAAATAACATATAGTTAACCCTGCATTGGAATACATCGATAAAAGGTATTATTCTTCGCCGTCCACATATTTTTGAAGGTAGGCGAAACGTTGTGTCAACTTGCCGTTTTTTGTCATCCTGGCGCGTTCCAGAACCCCATCTTCATCATTATTGAAAAAAGCGGGAATCACGTATTTGGTGAAGGCCTCCCCAAATCCGATACTGGCATCGCGGGGCAATTCGCAGGGCAGGTTATCCACGGCCATGACGGCAATAGCATTTGGATTTGTGAAATCTGTTTCTTTTTCGGTAACTGGGTCATATCCATAAATGGGATCGGCAATGGTTGAAGGTTTAATGGTGGAAGCCACCGGACCATCTATGTCGCAACTGATATCGGCCACCACTTTTATGTTGAAATCGGGCTGTTTGGCATCTTCGCGGGTATATAAATAAGGCGCTCCATCACCATAAAAATGACCTGCAATGTAAAAATCGGTCACTTGCGCAAAACGGTAAAAGTTGGACTTATACTCCTGCGGATTCTGAAAGAAGTCCGCCTTATTGCCCCGTACCCCATCTTTACGCTTGTTATATTCGGAGGCATCTATTTGGCAATAAACCGGTTCGGAAAAATCCTCTTTTAGGTATTCAGCCACATTGACTTTTTTTAATCCCATGGCATCCAACATTTCTTTGGCGCCATTGCCCACTCTACCTTTTCCGGTGAGGAGAATTTTAATGTTGGGAAGTTGTATTTTTTTGAGTTCGGTTATCAGTGCTTTTTGATCCTTTAAAGTTTCGGCTTTGGACAGTTGGAACAGGTCATATTTAAGGCCATAGGTTCGTATGCCGTTATACGCACCAACAATTCCCGCATACCTGCCAAAGGCCACCAAACGTTGTCCTTTGGAACCTGTGATCACCTCATGGTCGTACAGTTCAATGTTCTTGTCTAAAATGGCGCGCAGCAAATCGCGATTGTACGGTTGTTTTTTTATGGTGTGTGAAAAAAAGAAGTATTTTTTATTGGGAATAAGGGCATTGATGGGCACTTCCTTTACGCCGAGAAGTACATCGCAATTTTCCACATGGTCTACCACTGAAATGCCTTTCTCCCTATATTCTTCATCCAAAAATACCCGAATGGGTGAGGTTTCGACCAAAATTTCCGCTTTGGGGAATGTGGAAAGGACATTTTGGCATTCTGCTGGGGATAGGACCACTCTGTGGTCTGGCGGGTTTTTACGCTCCCTGATGATTCCGAATTTCATAAAACCGATTTGGTATAATTGTTGACCAAAATAAGGGTATTGGGCAGATGGCGCAAACTTTTTATCTTTTGATGGATATGGTTACCTTTGCCGACCGCGTTAGGGATAGAGGCAAGTACCTTGTACAGCCGAAAGCCCGACCCCCGAATATTCGGGGGAAACGCCCGAAAGTTCTTTGATAAAAAAGTGAGTAGGATGAGGTCCCGAAACAAGCCTGCCTGTCGGCGGACAGGTTCGGGACGTAATTCGATTACGCAAATCAAAGATTTGCTATCTCATTACGGGGCCGACCGGTTTTGACAGCAAGACCAATGGCGATGTAAGCATGCCGAGCGCTGGGATACAGCTCGTTAATCTCATGTTTCACACTTTTAATTGGCGATAATAATTACGCTCTTGCCGCATAATCTGAATTATAGTAAGATTAGCCTCGTCCCTACAAGGTAGGGAAGCGAGATGTTCCTTGGTAGCCCTTGTTGACGGCGACCTTTTTAGGAGCACCAAAAAAGTCAACACAAGGGTGTCCGCTCGCTTTGGCGGTACCTCTAAAATCTAAAGAAGCTAAGTGTATATTGGGCCGTATCTGGTCAGGTATACATCGAAAATTAAGCAGATACTAAGCATGTAGAAAGCATGGTTATTGCTTGTTTGGACGAGGGTTCGAATCCCTCCGGCTCCACTAAAACATGTACGTCTTCAAACAAATCTGAACTGGCCCGGTCCAAAGTTAAGTCATAGTTTTAACTTTTGAATTTGGTGCTCTTTC
>JAUIBH010000146.1 GCA_030427985.1 Bacteroidia bacterium
CGGCATGATATCCTTGTTGGTCTCAAAGTTCATTTCTTTGAGTCCGTAACGCCTTTTTACCAGCAAATTGGCTTTCTCAAACAATTTTGGGTCAGCTGCTGATGCCAAAAACTTGTTTTCCAAATATTCCTTTTCCTTAACAAAGCCATGTTTTTCGTAATGGGATTGGTAGTACGGATGGTTGTACCAGGTAATCATGGTCCCAATGTGGTCAAACCCTTCAATAAGGACACCCACTTTATCCAAATTGGAAAATCCTACCGGACCTTCCATGTATTCCAACTGATTTTCTTTCCCGATTTCTTCGACCTTTTCCAATAATGCTTTGGAAACTTCAAAATCATCCACAAAATCGAACCAGCCAAAACGCATTTTTCGAACTTTTTGTTCGTTCACTTCCAGCCAGTTGATGATGGCCGCCACACGCCCCACTATTTCACCACCTTTATAGGCCAAGAAAAAGTGAGCCTCAGCACTTTCAAAAACAGGATTTTTGCTTGGATCAAAGGATGCCATTTCATCTTTGATGATGGGAGGGACCCAGTATGGGGAGTCTTTATAAAGGAAAAAAGGAAATTTTACAAAGCGTTTTAAATCTGCCTTTGATTGAACCTGCTTGACGGTGATCATACATCATTTTTTATAGGTCAATATTAGCAATATTACCTACAGCATGAAAATGTTAGGTGCAAAACTTAGAAATCAATATCATCTTTGTTTTTTTTCCTTCGCTTTTTTGATTTTTTCCTATTGGAATTGCGTTTAATCTTACCATTCCCATTACTACTCTGGGGGTCGATGGTCTTAAAGCTATCCTTGTGAAAATCCAAACGGTACGATACACCAAGGACCACAAACAATCGGGAAGGGTCGTTCTTAAACCCTGACCCCATGTGCAAGTCGACCTGAAAATTAGGATTGATCAAACGGGCAACCCCGGCCCTCAAAATAATATCGGAGTAACGGTCACTAGAAATACCCTGTCCCTCAAAAAAGATACTCCATCTAGGGTCTCTGAGGGCATGGGTCACGGAAAGCGCATAACGCCATTCGGGAAAATCGGTTCCAATACGATCATACGCTACATTGGATATAAGAACCAATCTTGGCGACAGTCTGCTTTGCGTAGCAATGGCTCCCCTATACGAAGTTGTGGGTTCTCCAGGATAAAACGGATTGTCACCCAAAACAAAATTGACCCCACCATACAAAGAAACGGCAGGGATTAAATTTTTCCATTGAAATAGGTTGTTGGCACGCCAACTGTACAAATTTGGTTTATTGCGTTCAGGATTTTTATACGGGTCAAAGACAAGGTATTTTGCCCCAAGTCGATTCCGTGAAAAATTGGCCAGTTTTCCTTCAATTCCATAATCTGGATAGGTGATGTTCTGTTTCATAAAGGACCCTTCCCAATTAATTTCCAGTTCTTCAAAAAGGAATCCATATCTCAACGCCATATCGGTTCCAAAAATATTGGAATCGGAATTCAGGTCTACGTTGTCCTGCTGTTCATAAAACAATCCTACTTCAGCCTGAACCACATTTTTTCCCACCGCATAGGCACTTACAGCTCTTCCGGGCCTATTGGAATTAATGACATCGGTATATTGGGCATTCAAAAAAACAGGAGCGAGAATTAAAAAATAAAAGGTCTTTTTGAAAAAGGAAAAATCCATATAACTGATTTTAATAGTATTTTAAGATACGTTTGGTCGTTTTATGCTACTTACAGTGTAATTTTGATACAATAGATTAAGGTTATATGGTTGTACTACAAACGATATTTATCCTCATATTAGTATACTATGCAGCGAAATTACTGCTGAAATGGTTGGCTCCAAGATTGCTGAACTATGCCATGAAGAAGACCGAGGAACGGTTTGGGCAACAATTTGGCAATTATCAGGATTTTGGACAGAATACTGCTGAAGAAGGAGACACCACAATTTATAAGAAACCTGCCCGAAAATCCAATCCTTCAAAAAAAGTTGGAGAATACATAGATTTTGAGGAAATTGACTAATATTTGTCTTTTCAAAATCTATCCATGAATCTTTCTCCGAAAGCCCTTATCACCCATATTTGTGTCATTGGTTTATTTCTGCTTGCATCCCTGGTGTATTTCTATCCCGTTTTGCAAGGCAAGGCCATTTTCCAATCCGATATTGCCCAATATAAGGGCATGGCTAAGGAGCGGGACGATTTTAAGGAGCTGACCGGAGAAGAATCGTACTGGACAAACAGCGCTTTTGGAGGGATGCCCACTTACCAATTGGGAGCCAATTATCCGCATAATTACGTAAAAAAACTAGATCGTCTCATCCGGTTTTTACCCAGACCAGCTGACTATCTTTTTCTGTACTTTATTGGATTTTATATACTATTGCTTTGCCTAAAAGTTGATTTTCGTTTAGCCGCATTGGGTGCAATCGCTTTTGGATTTTCTACTTATCTCATTATTATAATTGGAGCTGGACACAATGCTAAAGCCCACGCCTTAGGGTATATTCCCATGGTGTTGGGCGGTATTGTGCTTGTTTTCCGAAAAAAATATCTGCTCGGTTTTATTTTGACGGCCTTGGCCATGGCCCTGGAAATCAGTGCCAACCACTATCAAATGACCTATTATTTTATGTTGTTGGTATTGATTTTGGGATTGGTGCAATTTATTTATGCGATAAAGGAGAAAAAACTAAAACACTTTTTCCTATCCGTTGGAATTTTGATTGCTGCAGTTGCCCTTTCCATAGCCACAAATGCCACCGGATTGATGGCCACCAAAGAGTACGCCGATTGGAGTACCCGGGGGAAATCAGAATTAACTATCAACCCAGACGGAACACCCAAAGAAATTTCCAATGGATTGGACAAGGAATATATTACGCAATACAGTTATGGAATTGCCGAATCTTTAGACTTGTTTGCTCCTAGGCTCTTTGGTGGATCTGGACAGGAAGATTTAGGAAAAGATTCAAAGGTCTATAACTATTTTGTAGACCAGGGATTACCTCCATCTCAGGCGCTGGAAATTTCAGGACTTTACTTGTATTGGGGACCGCACCCATTTTCTGGCCCTTCTGGTCCTGCCTATGTTGGTGCCATTGTATTTTTCTTATTTGTATTGGGGCTGTTTTTGGTGAAAGGAAAGCATAAATGGTGGTTGTTGGGCGGTGCGGTATTGTCACTTTTGCTGTCATGGGGAAAGAATTTCCCGGCACTGACCAATTTTATGATAGATTATTTCCCATTGTACAACAAATTTAGGGCGGTGTCATCCATTCAGGTGGTGTTGGAACTGTGCCTTCCCGTGTTGGGTATTTTGGGGTTGCGGCAACTCTTCATAAATTCAGTGGACAAAGATGAAAAGCTTCGGGCATTAAAGTTGAGCTTTTTTATACTAATGGGTCTCGGGGTCTTTATCTTTTTGTTAATGGGAGTCTTTGATTTTCATGGAGCAAACGATGACAGGTATCGTCAATATTTTGGTGATGAAGTACTTGAAATTCTATACCGTGATAGACAATCTGTGTACATTAATGATACTATACGTTCCCTGATATATGTGACCTTGGCGGCTGCCGCACTCTGGTTTTTTGTAAAGCAAAAAATAGGAAAGAATGCCATGGTGCTTGTCATGTGCGCATTGATTCTGTTTGATTTGGTTGGGGTGGCCCTTCGCTATGTAAATGAGGATGATTTTGTACGTCAACGTGAAATGAACACCCCGTTCCAAGCGAGTCAGCTAGACCAAGCGCTTCAAGAGGATAATTCGGTTTACCGGGTTTTTGATCCCCAAGAGGGATTGAACGGGGCTCGGACTTCGTATTTTCATAAATCCATCGGTGGATATCATGCTGCCAAACCACGCGCACTTCAAAATTTATTTGAGTACCACCTGTACCAGAACAACCTTCAGGTATTGAACATGTTGAACGTAAAATATATCATTCAACAAGATGAGGAAGGGAACAGTGTTCCAGCTGTTAACGATGATGCCAATGGTAATGCATGGTTTGTGGAGCAATTGTTGCCTGTATCTTCGGCCAACGAGGAAATTGAGGCCCTGAAAGATTTCAATTCAAAGTCACAGGCTGTGGTCAATACCCAAATGTATCCGCGTTTGACCAAACTTCGGTATGAAACTGATTCCTTGGCACACATTGATTTGGTGGAGTATCGACCCAATTATTTGAAATACGAATCCAGCAATAATAATGATGGATTCGCGGTCTTTTCCGAAATGCATTATCCATCTGGATGGAGTGCTTACATAGATGGTCAACCAGAGCAACATTATAAGGTGGATTATGCCTTGAGAGGTATGAAAGTTCCTTCTGGCGAGCATGTTATAGAATTCAAATTTGAACCACAAGTCATTGAAACTGGAAGTCAGATAAGCTTGGCGGCTTGCATCTTATTGAGCTTGATCATTGTCGGTGGTGTG
>JAUIBH010000056.1 GCA_030427985.1 Bacteroidia bacterium
CAGGTTCATAAAAAGCCCTGCGGTGACCACATATAGTGCGGCCAAAATGGTGAATGTGGATATTAAAGTGACAAAGGCGTAGATCCACAGATAAGTTTTTCCAAGGTTTAAATACCCTTCTATCAAACTTTTTTCGGTGACCGTAGTATATCGAACCCCAAACTCAAAAAAGGGATATTTTAGGAGGTTGGCCAGAACAATGGGAATGACCATAATCCATCCGTACTGAGCTCCAGCTTTGGTAGATAACACCAGATGAGAGGTTCCAATGGCCATGCTGGCAAAGAGTAAACCGGGACCAAGAACTTTGAGAAGCGCTTTCAGTTGTGTCATGCAATGTTACTAGTGTGCGGCTCTAAAATAGTATAATAAACGCATTCTGTGAAAGGCATGCATTTAGATTGATACAGAATTTTACTTGTATTTTAGATTGGTGCCACTCTTTATCGGAAGAAAATACCGGTGCACTTTTGCCGTTTAGCTTGTAAAATGGAACTTTCCGCAACATTTACAAACAAAAAAACCGAATCGAAAGATTCGGCTTTTGTATCAAGTACTCGAGGCGGGACTTGAACCCGCACGGGCAAAATGCCCACAGGATTTTAAGTCCGGCGTGTCTACCAATTCCACCACTCGAGCAGGACTTATAAATAAACAAAAAACTCCACCCTTGGTGACTGAGCGGAGTCGAAGTCGAGCGAAAAACGGGATTCGAACCCGCGACCTCCACCTTGGCAAGGTGATGCTCTACCAACTGAGCTATTTTCGCATTTTAAAGAACCAACACTTTTTTCAAGTGCAGACCTGCCTTCCGGCTTAGGCAGGTGCAAATTTAAAATATTTCTATAAAATAGAAAGAATTTTTTCAGGAAGTCGCTTTTTTCTTTTTACCCAACAATCGTTTAATCTCATTGAGTTTCATCAAAGCCTCCACCGGAGTAAGGGTATCAATGTCTAAATGCAGGATTTCTTCCTTGATTTCTTCCAGCAATGGGTCGTCCAGATTGAAGAAGCTGAGTTGCATTTCGTTTTGGGAAGCCTGCAAATTGTCGGTCATCTCATCACTGGAATGGGATTTCTCCAGTTTTTTCAAAATTTTATTGGCTTTTTGAATGACCTGTTGGGGCATTCCTGCCATTTTGGCCACATGGATTCCAAAACTGTGCTCACTCCCTCCAGGAACCAATTTTCGGAGGAAAAGCACATTATCTTCCAACTCCTTCACCGAAACATTGTAGTTTTTAATCCGCGGAAAAGTGGTGGTCATTTCATTGAGCTCATGGTAATGTGTCGCAAAAAGGGTTTTCGCCCGTGCTGGATGCTCGTGCAGGTATTCCGAAATGGCCCATGCAATGGAAATTCCATCATAAGTACTGGTGCCACGCCCAATTTCATCCAATAAGACCAAACTACGTTCAGAAAGATTGTTAAGGATGGAGGCCGTTTCGTTCATTTCAACCATAAAAGTGGATTCCCCCATAGAAATGTTGTCGCTGGCCCCAACGCGGGTAAAAATCTTGTCCACTACACCAATTCCGGCTTCTGAGGCGGGTACAAAACTTCCCATTTGGGCCAACAGTACAATGAGGGCGGTTTGCCGCAACAAGGCCGATTTACCACTCATGTTAGGTCCTGTAATCATGATGATTTGCTGTTCCTCACGGTTCAGGAGGACGTCATTGGTCACATAACTATCGCCCAGGGGCAATTGCTTTTCAATCACCGGATGCCGTCCCTCCTTGATGTCCAATTGAGTGGATTCATTCACTTCGGGCTCCACGTAGTCGTTTTCTTTGGCAAGCTGAGCAAATCCACAGAGACAATCGAGCTGGGCAATGAGATAGGCATTTTGTTGTACCGGAGCAATGTATTCCTGCATCCAGACCAATAACTGCTCAAACAATTGTTGTTCCAGCAGGTGAATGCGTTCCTCAGCTCCCAAGATTTTGGCTTCGTACTCTTTAAGCTCTTCGGTGATATAGCGTTCCGCATTGACGAGGGTCTGCTTGCGAATCCAACTTTCGGGTACTTTATCCTTATGAGTATTTCTAACTTCTATATAGTAGCCAAATACATTGTTGGAAGCAATTTTGAGCGAGGTGATACCCGTAATTTCTGTTTCGCGTTCCAGCATTTTATCCAGATAATCCTTTCCGGAAAAGGCGAGATTTCGGAG
Organism: Bacteroidia bacterium; assembly: GCA_030427985.1. Lineage (GTDB taxonomy): Bacteria > Bacteroidota > Bacteroidia > Flavobacteriales > Flavobacteriaceae > Flagellimonas. Next base: position 2,177 of record JAUIBH010000056.1, read on the forward strand.
TTCGTCCAATTCCTCCGAGTAGCCCTCTGCAATAGTGTTGCCTTTGGCAAGGTTGACAGGAGCTTCTTCGTTGAGCGTTTCCTTGATTTTGTTTCGAAGCGCATCGCAGGCATCCAATCGCTCTCCAATGGATTGTAGCGAAACATTAGAACTTTCTTGAGCCAATTGCTTAATGGGAACTATCGCTTCCAGTGAATTTTTCAGTTGGATGACTTCCTTCGGGTTGATTTTACCCGTGGCCAGTTTGGAGATAAGTCGCTCCAGGTCGCCCATTTGTTTGATCCAGTGCTGGGTCTTTTCCAACTGTTCGGTTGTATCCTTTAAATAGGAAACCACCTGATGGCGTTGCTGAATTTTTTCGATATTTTTTAAAGGAAGGGCTAACCATCGTTTTAACAATCGCCCACCCATGGGCGACAGGGTCTTGTCAATGATGTCCAGCAGGGTCACCGCATTTTGGTGTGGGGAATGGTACAGTTCCAGATTTCGGATGGTAAATCGGTCCATCCACACATATTCCTCTTCGGCAATGCGTTGGATTTTGTTGATATGCTGTAAACGGCTGTGTTGTGTTTCCGACAGATAATGCAGTACCGCTCCTGAAGCGACAATGCCATGCGCTAAATGCTCAATTCCAAATCCTTTTAGGGTTTTGGTGCCAAAATGATTGTTCAAGCTTTCATCGGCATAATCCTCCTGAAAAATCCAATCCTCCAAAAAGAAACTATGGAATTGGTTGCCAAAAAGTTCGGCAAATTCTTTTCGATGGCTTTTGGAAACCAAGACTTCATTTGGCGCAAAATTTTGGAGCAACTTATCAATTTGCTCCGAAGAACCCTCGGAAGTCAAAAACTCACCCGTGGAAATGTCCAAAAAGGAAACCCCCAATTTATTTCGTCCAAAATGAACCGCACAGAGAAAGTTATTGCTCTTGGCAGAAAGAATATCATCGTTAAGGGCCACCCCGGGCGTTACCAACTCCGTAACACCACGTTTTACAATACTCTTGGTCTGTTTGGGATCTTCCAATTGGTCGCAAATGGCCACCCGTTGACCAGCCTTGACCAATTTTGGTAAATAGGTGTTCAGGGAATGGTGCGGGAATCCCGCCAGTTCGGTCTTATCACCCCCATTATTTCGGTGGGTGAGGATGATGCCTAAAATCTTGGCAGCCTTTACAGCATCTTCACCGAAGGTTTCGTAAAAATCCCCAACGCGGAACAACAACAACGCATCAGGATGTTTGGTCTTGATGGCATTGTACTGCTGCATCAGCGGGGTTACCTTCTTTGTCTTTTTATTGGCTGCCAAAGTATTTTATTCTTTTACTTTTGTCCCAAAATGGGAGGAAGACGAATATATTGTTTTCCTTATACACCCAGAACGATTGTTGATATTTTAGGCCCAATGGTTAAAAAAATGAACCGGAAACTGGAAAACAGCGAACTGGAACGCTTGGATGTGGAAGCCTTCAGGCAAACGGAGAAATCACCCATTATCATCATTTTGGACAATATCCGTAGTTTAAACAACATTGGTTCGGTTTTCCGTACAGCCGATGCTTTTCTCATCCAAAAAATTTATCTCTGCGGCATTACCGCTACGCCACCTCACAAAGACATCCGAAAAACTGCATTGGGAGCTACCGAGAGTTTGGAATGGGAATACCGAAAAGACACTTTGGAACTTGTTGAAGAATTAAAACAGTCCGGTATCCGTACCGTTGCCGTGGAGCAAGCTGAAAACGCAACAATGCTCAACGATTTTGTGGTTGATTCCAAGGAAACCATCGCCTTGATTTTTGGCAATGAGGTAAAAGGGGTTTCGCAAGATGTGGTGACCGCCAGTGATGTGGTGGTGGAGATTCCCCAATTTGGGACAAAACATTCGTTGAATATCTCGGTAAGTGTAGGTGTAGTGGTCTGGGATATCTGGACCAAAGGTAACCCCTAAAACAAAAAAAAGCCCTGTAAAAACAGGGCTGGATATATAGTTTGAGTTAGTCAGTTCCTCGATTAGAGGGCTCTAATAAAATAAAACCATTCGTTATATCCAAACATTTTGTGAAAATTCTCTTAAATATCTGCCAAAATAATGTTGTCTTCAAGCCGCTCCAAAATGGTTTCATAATCTGATGGATTGTTCACGAAATCTAACTCGCTCATATCCAAAATTATGCTGTTTTGTTCGGGATGATCTTTGATAAAATCCAAATAACCACGGTTAATTTTCTCCAAATATTCGGGTGGTATTTTTTGTTCATAATCCCTTCCACGCTTCTTGATATTTTGCAACAACCGCTCCGTGTTTTGATAGAGATAGAGGTAAACTTCAGGCTTTTTTACCTCTTTGTACATAAAGTTAAAAACCTTCCGGTACAAATTAAACTCATCGTTCTGAAGGGTGATTTTAGCAAAAATGAGTGATTTGAAAATGTCATAATCACTTACCATAAAATTTTTGAACAGATCAAACTGTGAGGTGTCATCCGTAAATTGCTGATAACGGTCTGCCAAAAAGGACATTTCCAACGGAAAGGCATAGCGCGACTGGTCTTCATAAAATTTGGGTAGAAAAGGGTTGTCCGCAAAACGCTCCAACACCAATTTGGCATTAAAATCCTCCGCAAGCATTTTAGATAATGTGGTTTTTCCTGCGCCAATGTTCCCTTCTATGGCAATAAACTGCAATTTGGAAAAAAGCTCGCCCCGGTTTCTGTATAATTTAAAGGTTGTTTTTTTCATTCTGCTGCGATCCCTGCATTCCTGGAGCAGGTTTCGGATGTCTTTTTGAAACACGGGATGATAAAATTGTGGAGCAATATTGGCCAGGGGTTTCAATACAAAATTCCGTTGGTGCATGTGAGGATGTGGAATTTTAAGATGGGGCAGGTCTATAGTTTCCTTACCGTAGAAAATGATGTCGATGTCCAAAGTCCGGGATTTGTAGCCATCACCTCCAGAGCGATCTCTGCCAAAATGCCGTTCAATCTCCAAAATGGCATCCAACAAATCCGTTGGGGAAAGTTGGGTCAAGGTCGCCAAGCAGATGTTCAAAAAATCATCTCCTTCAAACCCCACAGCCGGATTTTCATATACAGCGGAAACGGCCAAAACCTTGCCCACCTTTTTTTCAATATGAAAAATGGCCTTTTGGAGCGTGGCATGCCGATTTCCCAAATTGCTCCCAAGCGAAAGATATACGTGTTGAGATTGACTCATATTGAAAAGGACAAAGTAACAAAACAATGCAACAATGGTTATCTTTGGCGCGGAATAAATTTTTGTTTGATGAAGTTTTTGAGAAATCTTTTGGCCTCCATTTTAGGGTCTTTGATGGCCTTTGGAATACTAATGGGCATGTTCTTTATCTTCATTGCCTTGGTGAGCAATGTGGACGATGGGGTTGTGGTAAAGCGTAATTCTATCTTGGAGTTTGGTTTTATGGCGCCGGTAAAGGACTATACGGGCAGGGATGAGACCGACCCTTTTTTGGGGTTATGGAGCAATGAAATTGGATTGGATGAGATCTTGCATACCATTAAAATTGCCAAGGAAGATTCCAATATTGAGGGCATTAGTCTTACCACCAATTTTTTACAGGCGGGCATTGCACAGACACGGGAAATACGTGAAGCTTTATTGGACTTTAAGACTACTGGAAAATTTGTTTATGCTTATTCCGATTTTTATTCCCAGAAGGATTATTATCTGGCCAGTGTGGCCGATGAGGTCTACCTAAATCCGGTTGGGGCTTTGGACTTTAAAGGGCTTTCCACGGAGGTGCTCTACTTTAAAGATTTTCAGGAAAAAACAGGGGTTAAGATGGAGGTAATCCGTCACGGGAAATATAAAAGTGCGGTGGAACCTTTCCTTTCCAATACCATGAGTGAAGAAAATCGCTTGCAAATTCAAGAATTGATTTCTTCCATTTGGAATGTTATTGTTGATGATGTTTCCGCATCTCGGGACATTACCCCAGAAAATTTAAATGTGATAGCAGACACGCTTGGGGGGAGAACCCCTAAGTATGCTTTGGCCTCTGGACTTGTGGACGGAAACTTGCATTTTGATGAATACGAGGACCTGCTTCGGGAAAAAGTTTATATCGGACATGATGAAGAGCTCAACTACGTTAGCTTTGAAGATTATGCCTTTGGTGCCAACAGAAAAAAAACCCATACTGGAACAAACAAAATCGCTGTAATTTATGCCCAAGGTGAAATTTTTTATGGAGAAGGGGGCAAAGATTACATAGGGCAGGGGCTCATTGTAGAAGCTTTGCGAAAAGTTACCGATAATGAAAGTGTAAAGGCCGTTGTGTTGCGGGTGGACTCTCCCGGAGGAAGTGCCCTGGTTTCCGATATCATTTGGCGTGAAATGGAACTGGTCAAGGAAGAAAAACCTGTGGTGGTTTCCTTTGGAAATGTGGCAGCATCCGGTGGCTATTATATTGGGGTTGGTGGGGACAAAATCTTTGCGGAACCGACCACGATTACCGGTTCAATTGGTGTTTTTGGAACTATTCCCAATGTAAATGAACTGGCTGGAAATATTGGAATCAATGCCGAGCAAGTGGGCACTAACAAAAATTCTGTGGACTATTCTCTGTTTGAACCGATGAACAGTACGTTTAGAAGCACCATGGAAGAAGGTATTGAAGATACGTACCAAACTTTTTTAGAACGCGTGGCAGCAGGACGGAATATGAGCGTGGACCAAGTAGATGCCCTTGCTCAAGGCAGGGTGTGGAGTGGGGTAGATGCCCAAGCCAATGGCTTGGTGGATGAACTCGGCACTTTGGATGATGCCATCGCCGCTGCGGCGGAAATGGCTGGTCTGGATTCGTATGGCATTCGAAAATACCCCAAATACAAGTCGGATTTTGAACGACTCATGGAAGATTTAGGTGGAATAAAATCCAAAATAGGAGAGGAAGCCATCAAAGAACAAATAGGCTCCGAAGCATATCAACTGTTCTCCGAATTCAAACAACTTTCCAAACAAAAAGGGATTCAGGCCAAGATGCCATTTAGTCTAAACATTAAATGAGCATGACGCAGGCCGATAGAAAAAAAGCGTTTTCCCTGTACCTGTATATGGGTGCGTTGTTCATCACCTCCTTGGTGGTGTCCAATCTCATCTTTCAAAAGTTTTTTTATTGGAACCCTTTTGGGGATGCTACAGTTTTTGGAGCTCCGCTCTTTGAACTTTCTGTGGGCATTTTGCCCTATCCCATTACGTTTTTGATCACGGATCTCATTTCAGAAATCTTTGGAAAGAAAAAGGCCAATCAAGTGGTCACAGCTGGTATTTTTGCCTCATTTTTCTCCATGGGGATTATTCTTTTGGCCAATTATTCCCCTGCAATAGCCTCATCGCCCGTAGATGATGTCACCTTTACCAAGGTCTTTGGTCTGTCACCACTGGGCGTATTGGCCTCTATGCTTGCCTATTTGGCCGCACAGTATATCGATATTTCCATTTATCACTTTTGGAAACGGGTCACTAAGGGCAGAATGCTATGGCTCCGGAACAATTTTTCCACCTTTTCCTCACAATTTGTGGACACGCTTACCGTTGTGAGTTTGTTGTGCATATTTGGGGTGCTGCCTTGGGATAAATTTTACGGATTGGTCATCAGTGGTTTTATTTTTAAGATAATTATTGCGCTCCTGGACACCCCATTGCTCTATCTTTTCGTATATCTGATACGTAAAAGATTTAACTTAAAAATAGGGGAAGAAATTGCTTTGGATTGACGACTTCTCCTTTAATTTGTTGTAAAACATCTACTTATGAAGAAAAAAGTCCTGAAGATTACTGGAATAACCCTACTTGTACTTATTGCCCTAATTGTTGCGATTCCCTTGTTCCTTCAAGGTAAGATTGAAGAGATTATCAAGAACAAGGTCAACAATAGCATCAATGCCACCTTGGATTTTGAGGATGCCAACCTCAGCCTGCTCAAAAGCTTTCCCAATGCCAATGTGGAACTCACGAACCTATCCTTGGTGAACAAAGCCCCGTTTGAGGGCGACACCTTGTTTTCATCTTCGGATATTGAATTGGCCCTATCCATTAAGGAGCTTTTCAAATCGGCCGATGAACCCATTGTCATTCAAAAGTTGAACATTGACCGTGCAAAACTGCACATTTTGGTGGATGAAAACACTAATGCCAATTACGACATCGCAAAAGCGGATGAAGGTACTGCAACCGAATCTGAATCAACGGATGATTCCAGCAATTTTCAATTGAACATGGATTCCTATGCCATTACCAATTCGGAAATCATTTACGATGATCGTTCCAGTGGGATGCGTTTTTCACTTGCTGAAATGAACCATTCCGGAACGGGAGATCTTTCCTTGGAGCAGTCAGAATTAAAGACGTTGACCGATGCTTTGGTTTCCTTTGAAATGGACAGCACCAAATATTTGAACAACAACAAAATTTCACTGGATGCCCTTATCGGAATAGATTTGAAAGAAAACAAATACACCTTTTTGGAAAACAAGGCCCTTATCAACCAATTGCCTTTGGTTTTTGACGGGTTTGTGAAGGTCAATGAGGACAATCAAGAAGTGGACATCACTTTTAAAACACCGTCCTCGGATTTCAAGAACTTTTTGGCCGTGATACCCGAAGCCTATTCCAAAAACATTGAAACGGTCCAGACCACAGGGAATTTTGAAGTCAGCGGTGCGTTTAAGGGAGTTGTGGATGATGAACACATTCCTACTTTCCACATCGCGATAAATTCGGAAAATGCTTCTTTCAAGTATCCCGATTTGCCCAAATCGGTGCAAAATGTTTATATCGACACTGAAATCAACAATACTACCGGAATTACGGAAGATACGTTTGTAGACATCAAACGATTGTCGTTCACCATTGATCAAGATAAGTTCAATCTAACTTCCAAGATTCGGGATTTGATGGGCAACACCAAGGTGGATGCGGATATGGATGGTCGAATCAATCTGGCCAACATATCAAAAGCGTATCCAGTGCCGGATGATTATAATCTTAAGGGAATTTTGAATGCCGACGTCACCACTTCCTTCGATATGGAATCCTTGGAGAAAAAACAGTATCAGAAAACCAAAACCACGGGTAAGGCATCGGTTTCTGGGTTTGAATATGCTTCGGAGGAGTTAAAGAACCCCGTAGCCATCAGTGCGGCAGCCGTTACGTTTAATCCCAGCACAGTGACCTTGGATTCCTTTAAAGGTAAAACCGGGAGGACGGATTTTGATGCCAAAGGTACGTTGACCAACTTGCTCGGATTTATGTTCAACAATGAAAATGTGGAAGGGAAATTTAACTTGACCTCCATCACTTTTGCGTTGAACGATTTTATGATGGAAGAAGCTCCTGAAGGAGAAAGCGGCGAGGCCGAGACCCCAACTTCGGGCAGTGAGGAACGCATTAAAATTCCATCTTTCTTGGACTGTACCATTGAAGCAGCCGCTGGAACGGTTTTATACGATAATCTGACATTGAAGAATGTAAAAGGCACCTTGACAATCAAGGATGAAACGGCCACTGTAAAAAACTTGACTTCAGACCTTTTTGGGGGAACGTTGGGCCTTGCTGGGTCGGTTTCCACCAAAGAAGAAGCCTCTACCTTTGATATGGATGTAGGGATGAGCAACTTTGGCATCAGTGAATCCTTTGCCGCTTTGGAAATGTTCCAAGCCTTGGCACCCTTGGCCAATGCACTGCAGGGAAAATTGAATTCCACCGTAAAGATTTCCGGGAATTTAAAGGATGATTTTACACCTAACCTGACCACAATTTCGGGAAATCTCTTAGCCGAACTGCTCTCTACAAAGGTGACCACAGAAAAAGCACCCTTACTTTCTGCTTTAGACAGTAAGCTGAACTTTTTGGACACCAAGGACATCAATTTAAATGATTTAAAAACAGCACTGAGTTTTGATAATGGTAAGGTAAGTGTGAAACCATTCACCGTAAACTATAAGGATATCGCCATTAATGTGGATGGTAGTCACACTTTTGACAAGCAAATGCAGTACAAGGCCACCTTGGATGTTCCTGCTAAATATTTGGGCAGTGAGGTAAACAAACTTATTGCCCAAATGAATGATGATAGTTTAAAAGACCTTACCATTCCGGTAACGGCAAATATTGGGGGCAATTATACCAATCCTACCGTGACCACGGACTTGACCTCCGGAGTAAAAACATTAACGACCCAGTTGGTTGAGATACAAAAGCAAAAACTCATGAACCAAGGCAAAGATCAAGCCAAGGATTTGTTGTCCGATGTGTTCAAAAAGGACGAAAAAGATTCCACTTCAACCAAATCCGATGGGGTGAAAGAAGCTATTGGTGGTTTATTAGGGGGTGATAAACAAAAAGACACCACCACTACAAAAACCGAAGAAGATGCTGTTAAAGACGCTGCAAAATCAGTTTTAGGAGGTCTTTTCGGCAAAAAGAAAAAGGATACGGTAAACTAAAATATGAAGGGCGGTTCAACCGCCCTTTTTTATTCTTTTATTTCATTGGTGATGTTTTCCAAAATGGAGTTCAAACTCATTAGTAAAGGATTGTAATGAGAGGTTTCCGTTGCTTGGCTTGTAATGATAAAGAGTAAAATATTGTTCTCAAAAGCAACAGATTCCAATACGGCTAAGTTGCTGGCAGGATTTTTATTGGGCTGAATCCCCAATTTCTCGGACATGCCCGTGTTGTCCAAAAGTGTACGGATGCTATAGCCTTCATCCCGGAACACATTGACGGTATTGGTTCGTTCTTCGCCGAGCATTTTTTCTTGATTAGCGATATCATCGATGAAAGAAATCCAATTGGTCAGTTGAATCCGCAAGCTGTCATTTGAAATATCTTTAAGACTTCCCGAGTTGATCATTTCATTCAGCAGGGAATTGTTGGGGTTGAAGAAAATATCATAGGCAAAAGCAGTGATGAATAGTTGGGATAGTTTTTCCTCAGAAGGTTTTTTATCGCTATCCATGATATTCATAATTTCTATGGCAGCTTCATAACTATCTTTATTATAACCTATAAGCTCTTGTAGCTTAATTTTGCTGATTTCAAATTCTTCCTTTAAGCCTTTAAGATAGACCTGCTCCTTTTCCCGTTTGATTCGGTTGTCGTTGGCATTATCAATGGCCAAAGCAATCAATATACCGATGACCACCAAGAAAATTTCACCAATGGCGTAAATGAGGTAGTTGCTGAACTTTTTCTCAATAAGCAGTTGTTGCCTTACTTTTCTAAAGACCTTTAACATAGATGGCTGATGGTTGGTTTGTTAAGTAACTAATCTACTAATTTTTTTGGCATAATCGATTGGGACTATTGGTAACCTATGGCAACTGAAACGACTAAAGCAATGGCACCTATCAACATAATCAGTAGGGTTGGTTTAAGAGCAAATTTCAGCCATTTGTTATAAGGAATATTGCAAAGGGCCAACACCGCCATGAGGGCACCATTGGTGGGTACGATCATATCGGCCATTACAGCGCCATACTGATAGGCCAACACACAGGTTTGTCTAGATAACCCAATCAAATCTGAAAGCGGAACCAAGATGGGCATGGTCAGTACGGCCTGGCCGGAGTAACTGGGTACCGGGAAGTGCAAAAAGGAATGGGATACCATCATAAACACAGCAGAAACAGAAGGTGAAAGATATTTCAAAGGCCCAAAAAGGCCATACACAATGGTATCCATAATCATGCCCTCTCTTAAAATCAATGAAATGCTATTGGCCAGCCCTAGAAGAATACTGGCAAACATCATTTCCTTAAATCCTTCTATATAGTTTTCTCCAGTACCATTGACACCTAGTTTACCAATTAGACCTGCAACAATACCCAAGGCAAAAAATGAGGCAGACATTTCGTTGAAACCCCAATCTAAATAAAGCAGGCCATAGATGACCCCACAAAAGGTTGCAACAAGTAGGGATAATATGATTTTGCTTCGGGTTGTCATGGATTCGTTTGCTGAGGGCATTTTTATTTTCTCAACCCTGTTTTTATTGGCATACCGAACAAGATAAAGCGTCCAAACCACAAAAGCTACCAACAAAACCACAAGTCTGAGCTCACTGCCAGAGAGCAATGGAAGTCCAGCTTCTTTTTGGGCGATCAAGACAGCAAAGGGATTCGATGGACTAAAGGAACTCCCAATCACCGTGGATCCATAGCTCATTAAAATAACAGTAAATGTGTTGTACCCTAGACTTTTACCAAACAAGAGCAAAATAGGTATCATGGCAATGACTTCTTCCTGCATGCCAATGGTTACTCCTCCAGCGGTAAAAAGAGCCGAAACTAGGATTAGGGCCAAGGTCTCCTTTCCCTCTAAAGTTTTGACCAGTTTTACCAACCCGTGATTAAGGGCACCTGTTTTTTCTATAATATAAAAGGAACCTCCTATCAATAAAATAAGGACAATGGCATCGGCCCTGCCAATAATCCCTCTGGGGATGGAAAGAATCAAATCCAATAGGGAGAGATGTTCAGAGTCAATTTGGTTGTAAGAGTTGTTGAGCACTCTCGTAGTTCCTGTCACCTCTTCGAGTACTCTTTGATAGCTTCCCTGGGGAATAAAATAGGTAAGAATCCAGGCAAAAATGATGACAGCAATGAGTATGACGAAAGCATTAGGAAATTTTTTCATCCGGTTTGGTTTTGGTTGGTTATTAAAAGCAAAGACCTTTAGGTCTTTTTACTGTCAAGACTGGTTTGGGTCTCAATGGATGTCTATCCCCACATAATATCCTTCATTGCCACGTACATTAAAAACCGTGTTGTCCTCAAAAATGAGGTATTGTCCTTTGATGCCTTTGAGCACTCCTTTGTAACTAAGTGTTTTGCTTAGGTTCAGGCTTTTTACTTTTTCAGGGTATTTCAAAACCGGGAACTCCAAATTGGTCTCCGAATTATCCTCAATAAAATAGTTGGCGGCTTCTTCCGGGATATAAGGTTTTAGTTTGTCCTTCCAATCCTTTAAGTCTAAGTCCTTAACGTCATTTTTAAGCATTTTCTGCCAACTGGTCTTGTCGCTCACATGGTCTTTTAGGGCCACTTCGGTGATTCCGGCTAAATACCGGTTGGGCACTTCCACAATTTCAATGGCTTCATGGGCTCCCTGGTCGATCCACCGAGTGGGCACTTGGGATTTTCGGGTCACCCCCACCTTTACATTGCTGGAATTGGCCAAATAGACAATATGGGGTTGTAGCTGCATCTTCTTTTCAAATTCCAAATCGCGGTCCTCTTTGTTCAAATGAGCGGTACTCAATTCGGGTTTCATGATCCAATCGCCAGCGTGTGGGGTTTCGTAGAAGCAGGTTTTGCAAAACCCTTGTCGGTAAATGGGCCTATCCTCACCACAATTGAGACATTGGTATTTAAAAAAATCAATTTGAAGTTCCTTGTCCAGTGCTTGGTTTACATTCAAAAAACCAGTCTCAAAGATCAAATAGTACTGGATGGGTTTCCCATTTTCAGTTTGCATCTTGCGCAGGACTCCTTCGTACAACATGTTGGAATGAATGTGTTTTATGGATTTGATAATGAATGCAAGAAAACCTATTTTAGCTATTGCACCCAACTAAATTTCTTGGTTAAATATACCTAAAATGCCAATACCATTATTCAACTCAATCGCTTCATGGCTTTTACGGAAGCGATACCATCAAATTGAGCTTTTTCTAAAGTACCCTTTGGATGTGCAAGATGAGGTTTTGCGGCATTTGGTTGATTTTTCCAAAGACACCATGATCGGAAAACAATATGGCTTTCAGGACAACCCTAAATACGAGGAATTTAAAAGTAGGGTGCCCATTGTGAGCTATGAAGATGTTGCGCCATTAATAGAGCGAACGCGTAGGGGAGAGCAGAACCTGTTTTGGCCCACGACCATAAAATGGTTCGCCAAAAGCAGTGGCACCACCAATGCCAAGAGTAAATTTATTCCGGTGAGTATGGAGGCGTTGGAAGACTGCCATTACAAATCGAGCAAGGATTTGTTGTGCCTTTACCTGAACAACAACGAAAATTCCCAATTGTTCACTGGTAAAAGTCTTCGCTTGGGCGGGAGCAAGGAACTTTACGAGGATAATGGTACTTTTTTTGGAGATCTCTCCGCTATTTTGATTGATAACATGCCCCTTTGGGCAGAATATAGCAGCACCCCCAGCAATAAAGTTTCCTTAATGAGTGAATGGGAATCCAAATTGGAGGCCATTATTGAGGAAAGCATACGCGAAAATGTGACAAGTTTGGCCGGAGTTCCCTCTTGGATGTTGGTGTTACTGAACCAAGTGTTGGAAAAAACCGGAAAGAACCACCTTTTTGAGATATGGGAAAATTTGGAGGTGTATTTTCATGGGGGGGTGAGTTTTACACCTTATAAAAACCAATATAAAAAGTTGCTGCCCAGGAAGCGGTTCAATTATTACGAGACCTATAATGCTTCGGAAGGTTTTTTTGGGATTCAGGATCGGAATAATTCCGATGAGCTGTTGTTGATGTTGGACTATGGTATTTTTTACGAGTTTATCCCGATGGATTCCAACGGCGATGGAAATGATGCCATTCCACTTTGGGAAGTACAGCTTGGAACCAACTATGCCATGGTGATCACCACCAATGCCGGATTGTGGCGGTATAAGATTGGGGATACCATCCGCTTTACCTCAAAAAATCCCTACCGGATTCGTATTACGGGAAGGACCAAACACCATATCAATGTTTTTGGAGAGGAGTTGATTATTGAAAATGCTGAGGAGGCCTTAAAGCAGATATGTCTTAAGACCGATGCGGAGATCATGGACTACACCGCTGCGCCCATTTTTATGAACGGAAGTGAAAAGGGCGGACATGAGTGGATTATCGAGTTTAGGAAACCACCAGAGGACGTAGCTTATTTTACCGAGTTTTTGGATAATGCACTAAAATCACTCAACTCGGATTATGAGGCCAAGCGCTATAACAATATCACCTTAAAAATGCCAAAAGTACATGTGGCACGGAAGAATCTTTTCCATGATTGGTTAAAGTCTAAAAACAAATTGGGCGGGCAGCATAAAATTCCAAGATTGTCCAACAATCGTGATTATATTGATGAGCTGCTTCAAATGAACTGATATGCAGTTGGTGTGTTTCTTACACCTTAAAAATCAGCTATTTATAAACAAAAATGTGCAACTCGTACATTTTAATCATATTTTACGAAAACGTTTTCGTAAGTTTGAGCGTTTTATCGAACAAACGTTTCCTTTAAACAAAAAAAAGTGGTGATTCTATCATTATTACTGAAATTTCCCTTATCAAATCTTTTAAATAAACACTAAACCAATAAAATCATGGCAGAAAGACTAGTTGTTATCTCAGACATGTGGGGAACCAAGAAAGGCCTTTGGATTGCGTCTTATTTTGGTTACCTGCAACAGTACTATGACATCGTTTTTTACGATTGTCAACAATTGGGGGACATAGATGTTCCTGTATCCACTGAAGAGAATGTCCATAAAGCCTTTGTAGAAGGAGGAATTGATACCGCAGTGGCACATTTGCTCAAAAAAGAATCAGTACCTAGTCATTATCTTGCATTTAGCACAGGAGGAACTATTGCTTATAAGGCAGCATTAAAAGGACTTCCCATGAAATCCTTAACAGCCATTTCGGCAACCCGTATACGGATGGAAGACCAAAAGCCCAAAACACCTTTGCATTTGATTTATGGTGCGTTGGATGAATTCAGGCCAAATGCAAAATGGGCAAAATCATTGGATATTGACCTTACCGTTATCCCAAATTTTGGCCACCACCTGTATTCTGATGAGAAAATCATCTCCCAAGTTAGTTTGGGGTTGTTGGAAAAAGTGACCAAAAAGGCAGTTTAACTAAGATACCACCTTTAATTTTTTAATGGTCTCGTAGGAAAGTTTTTCCTCGGCGTAGGCCTTGGTGACTTTGAATTCATTTTCCTCGCTGCTGGGCAATGAGAACATGGCATCGGTAAAAACAGCCTCACAAAGTGAGCGCAGTCCCCTTGCACCCAATTTATACTCCACCGCCTTATCAACAATATAGTTCAAGGCTTGTTCCGTAATGGAAAAGGTAATGTCATCCATGGCAAAAAGCTTTTCATATTGCTTAATGATGGCATTTTTGGGTTCGGTAAGGATGGCGCGCAACGTTTTGGCATCCAAAGGATTCATGTGTGTCAACACGGGAAGCCTACCAATAATCTCCGGAATCAACCCAAATTCCTTTAAGTCTTTTGGAATGATATATTGAAGAATATTTTGGTTATCCAATTTGTCCTCGGCTTTGGAAGCGGCATATCCCACGGCTTGCATATTCAAACGTTTGGTGATGATGCGTTCAATACCATCAAAGGCTCCACCGGCCACAAAAAGGATGTTCTCTGTATTGACTTCGATGAATTTTTGGTCGGGGTGCTTACGTCCTCCCTTTGGCGGAACATTTACTGTGGTTCCTTCCAATAATTTTAGGAGTCCTTGTTGCACACCTTCACCCGAAACATCCCGGGTTATGGATGGGTTATCACTCTTTCGGGCAATTTTATCGATTTCATCAATAAAAACAATGCCTCTTTCCGCCTTTTCCAAGTTATAATCGGCAGCTTGCAACAATCGGGTCAAGATACTTTCCACATCTTCCCCAACATAACCAGCTTCGGTGAGTACCGTAGCATCCACAATGGCCAAAGGAACATTGAGCATTCGGGCTATTGTTTTGGCAATCAGGGTTTTTCCTGTTCCAGTCTGCCCCACCATTATGATGTTACTTTTTTGAATCTCTACCTCGTCTTCTTTGCTCTTGGGCTGCAATAGTCTTTTGTAGTGATTGTACACGGCAACGGACATCACTTTTTTAGTGCGTTCCTGACCTATAACGAAAGTGTCAAGAAAATCCATGATTTCCATGGGTTTCTTGAGTACCAGTTCTGATGAAAGATCTTGATTTTTAGATTGTTTGGACTCTTCCGCAACAATACTATGGGCTTGTTCAATACATCTGTCACAGATATGGGCGTCTAGACCTGCGATCAATAAATTGGTCTCTGGCTTTTTTCTCCCACAAAATGAACATTCCAAGTTTTCCTTTGCCATATATCTCTAACTCACGATTCAACCACTAATAACGTAAAAAAAATGAATTTGTTCTAAATTAAGTGGTTGATATTTAATTAATTGTAATTAGTTTACGATTTCTCCCTGACTAAAATTTCGTCGATCATGCCATATTCCTTGGCTTCTTCGGCCTTCATCCAATAGTCACGGTCGCTGTCTTCATAGACTTTGTCGTAAGACTGACCGGAATGTTTCGCTATGACTTGATATAATTCCTCTTTGATCTTAAGTACTTCTTTTGCAGCAATTTCTATATCACTGGCTTGACCTTGCGCACCGGAAAGGGGTTGGTGGATCATTACCCGAGAGTGGGTCAGTCCGCTTCGTTTTCCTTCTTGCCCCGCACAGAGCAATACAGCTGCCATGGATGCTGCAATACCGGTACAAATTGTGGCTACATCGGGTTTAATGAACTGCATGGTATCATAAATCCCAAGACCAGCGTACACACCTCCGCCTGGAGAGTTAATGTAAATCTGGATGTCCTTGGAAGCATCGGCGCTTTCCAAGAAAAGCAACTGTGCCTGCACAATATTGGCTACCTGATCGTTGATACCTGTCCCTAAAAAGATGATACGATCCATCATCAATCTTGAGAAAACGTCCATGGCTATGACGTTCAATTGTCTTTCCTCAATAATATTGGGGGTCATGTTCATGGGATACATGGTACTCATGATCTTATCATAGTACATGCTGTTTATGCCATGGTGCTGGGTAGCGTATTTTTTGAATTCTTTTCCGTAATCCATAGGATTTCTTTCAAATTTTCTTAAAAAAAAGGTGCCGAAAAATTAGCTTTTCGGCACCGTAAAGATACTTAATATTTCTTTTAGCCCAAGATTAGCTGTACGCCTCTTTGACAAAGTCATCATAAGTGACCTCTTTTACCTTGAGATTTGCTTTCTCCTTGAAGAGATCCAACAACTTTTGGCTCATTAATTGTTCCGATAGTCGCTTTACTTCATCTTGATTGCCCAAAACTCGAGTAGCGATGTTTTCCAGCTCTTCTTCTTGTGGATCCATGTGGCCGTATTGGGCCATTTGGGATTTGATGAAGCCTTTGGCAAACTCCTTCAATTCATCAAATTGTACTTGAAGGTCGTTTTCTTTGATGATTTTACCTTCGATCAATTGGTAGCGAAGCCCTTTTTCTGATTTTTCATACTCTTCTTTGGCCTCATCTTCTGATAGTACATTTTCACCACTGATCTGAATCCATTTCTTCAAGAATTCAGCTGGAAGCTCAAATTTGGTGTCATCAATGAGCTTTTCCGTGATGTCGTTCAACAATTTCTGATCAGATTGTTGTTCAAACTGCTTTTCAGAATCTTCTTTGATTCTATCCTTCAACTCTTTTTCGGAAGTAACTTTTCCTTCACCAAAAAGCTTGTCAAAAAGTTCTTGGTCCAAGGCAGCAGGTTCTCTCTCGTTGATTTCCTCAATGGTAAAGGTTACATCAATATTCAGCTTATCAGCTTTGTCCCTGGCAATACCCAAAGCACTGGACAAAAGATAATCTTCTTTGAACAGCCCTTTAGTGGAAAGTGTAACTGAGTCGCCCACTTTTTTGCCCACAAGCGCATCAACTGCTTTTTTGCTTTTGACCTTGTCCATTTCTATCGTGGTCTTGTGGTCAATATCTTCCTCTTCATTGGCAAAGAAACCAGTAACTTCATCTTTTTTGCCCACTTCTTCTTTGGAAACGAGTTTTCCGTATTGCTTTTGAATACGTTCCACTTGCTCCTCAATCATTTTTTTGTCGGCAACAATTTTGTATTGGGTAACTGCTTTCTTGGTCTTCAAGTTAACATCAAAGTCGGGGGCCAATCCCAATTCAAACTCAAAATCGAGATTTTCGTTGTTCCAATCAAAGTTTTCTTGTTGTTTGGGAAGAGGATTGCCTAGAACGTCCAATTTCTCTTCGGTAAGGTATTTATTCAGATTGTCCTGCAACAATTTGTTCACCTCATCTACCAAAACGGCTTTGCCATATTGTTTTTTGATAAGTCCCATGGGGACCTGTCCCTTTCTAAAACCTGGAATATTGGCCTGTTTTCTGTAGTCTTTCAGAATCTTTTCTACTTTGTCCTGATAGTCCTCTTTACTGATGGCGACTTTTACAACTGCATTAAGATCGTCAATCTGTTCTTTAGTAATGTTCATCTGCTGCCTAATTTGCTATTCAAAAATGGGTGGCAAAAGTAATGCATTTTTGGTTTGGTAGCAACTTTTTAAAGCGTTGAATGTCAAACTAAAATACATTCTAGACATCTTCCTTTAGAATGGAGTGTAAGATGGACTGCAAAAAGGAGAGCAAAAGGCTAAAAATTAAGGCCCACCAAATGTTTACTACCTGAAAACCATCAATGAAATTTGCTGCAATGAGAATTATAATGGCATTAATGATCAAGAGGAACAGCCCAAGGGTAACAATGGTTATGGGGAGGGTTAGGATGACCAAAATTGGCTTCACAATAAAATTGAGAAGGCTCAACACCACGGCAACAATAATGGCCGTGACCATGGAATCCACACCAACCCCTGGAAGGATGTAAGATAACACAACAACGGCCAGAGCGTTCAACAGAAGTCTTAAAATGAGTTTCATGAATTTATGTTTTAAGGTTGAGTAAACAAAAAAAGCACCGTGTAAACGGTGCCTTTAAGATAGTGAAATAAAACGTTGTTTAGTTAATGTACAGTCCCGTATAATCCAATGGCTCAACATCGGGTAAATTGGAACCGTATTTTTCGTTTATGGCCTTTATAAAGGCATTGGCCAGTATGGCATAACCTCTGGGTGATGGGTGGACACCATCCAGTGAAAAACCACCTCCCGTAGCGAAAGTTGCTGTTACAATGCTTCCATCATTTTGCACAAATCCTGTTTCCTTTAAATTACTCAACAAGGCATTGGCATCAACAAAAGCCAAATCATAGGCGGTAGCCAGTGTTTGAATGGTCTGGTTATAAGCGGCCAGTGCATTTTCCACTGTTGTTTGTTCTTCGGGTGTCAATACCCATTTGTCAGCCAAAGGAACCGCTACGCCGTTGATGGACGTTGGGTCGGCTGGATTGGCCAAGGTGCCAATAAAGGAACTCGAGGTCAATACCAATAGATCTTCGGGAGTAGCTTGACGCATATTGATCAACCCTGGGTCAACCCCAGTTAAGTCGGTCAAATCTTCATCCAAAATAACAACAGCGTTTCCTTCGCCTGGGGAAAAGGTAATGGTTCTTTCCGCAACTTCATCAGCAGTGATCAGACTAAAACTTTGTGCCAGAAGCAGTCCTTGGTTATAGGCATCGTAGGCACCATTTAACAAGGTTGCAGTAGCCTCATCCAAAGGAACAGGGTTGTGAGGTACCGTTGTAAAATAGGGTATATCGGTTACATTGGGCAAATTGGCGATAACGCCGTCAGCTCCATTTGCGGTCATGGCTTGAAGGATGGCATCCAGAGTTCCTGCAAAAACCATGGGGTCTGTAAGATCGTTTCTGGCATAGCTGCCTGGATCAGGGTTTCCGGTTTGGTCCATCCCCGTACCACCTCCAGTGGCATAGAGAAGCACATCGTTTGCACCTGTCCAAAGTGAGAAAAATGTAGGGTTTTGTGCGGCTGCATCACCAACCACTGTAGCACTTTCAGAGGAAGAAAACCGTACAAAATACGGGTTGGCAGCTCCAACGGCCAGACCAGCTAAACTACCATAACCTGGTGCGAGTAGCTCGTAGCTTTTGGAGCCAGGAACGCCCATGTTGTTAAAAGGCCCGGATAGCTTATTGGTAATTTCGGTACTTCCTTGCCCTGAAACGGGAGTGGGGGCAGGTCCACTGGGAGCAAAGGCCAAAATCAAGCGGTTACCTATATCAGGGGAACCATCCATATTGGCATCTGTTTCGCCACCAATGGTTGCACCTCCTAAATTATCTGCCATATAGGGAATTTCAAATGTACCTCCGCCCACTAGGGCAAAGTTAGCGGCCAGCATATTGGGAAAGGAGGCTTCTTGGCCTGCTCTAAAAAGAGCATTATCCGAAAAACCGGCGGTAAGGGAGTTTCCTACGGCAACATAATTTGAGAAATCTGCTGTTCCTGCAGTGTATTCAATGGGGTCTGGTGTGTCGTCAATTGGGGTAGTATCTTCTTCACATGCAATCAAGAATAGGCCTAAAAAGGGAAGTAAGGCATACAACTTTTTCATATCCAAAATCTGTTTTGAGTTAGTTCATGATTAAAACTTATGGTTAAACCAGAGTTAACCAAAACTAGGTCAAATTTGTTATACAGACAATAAAATGGACAAAAAAATTATGCATGCATAATAAAAAGGGGTAAATTTTATGAATTTAAAAAGTTGAAGGTCTTTTCAAAAAACTGTTTGGGGTTTTCTGCGTGCAGCCAATGGCCAGCTTTATCAATGGTTTCAATATCGGCTTTTGGAAAATGCCTTTTGATCTCGGCAAAGTCGTTGGGCTGGATATATTCGGAACGGTCGCCCCGAACAAATAAGGTAGGGCCTTCATATACGGCATTGGGGAAAATATTCTCACCAATCTCTTCCATTCGGTTTTTGAGTACCTCAAAATTAAAACGGAACCCCAATTTTTCTTTTTCAACCCAGTAGAGGTTTTTCAGCAAAAACTGCCGAATCCCTCTTTCCTTAATATACTTTGATAGTTCTTCGTCAGCCTCCCTGCGGTCTGATATGGTATCAAAATCTAAATGGGAAAGGCCATTGAATATAAATTGATGATGGGGTGGATAAAATTTTGGGGCAATGTCGGCCACAATCAATTTGGTCACCCTATCTGGATGTGAGGTGGCCAATTGCATCGCCGTTTTTCCGCCCATGGAATGTCCCAGTACAAAAGCGGAATCAATATTATGATGATTCATATAATTGATAACATCATCGCTCAATAGGTCATAATTGAATTCTTCGGAATGAAAACTTTTGCCATGGTTGCGCTGGTCCACCAAATACACTTGAAACCCATTCTCTGAATATTGGGTGCCCAGGGTTTTCCAATTGTCCGACATCCCCAAAAACCCATGTAGAATTATGAATGGTTTTCCCTCTCCGAGTATTTTTGAATGCAATACTTCCATAAGTTATTTTAGACGGTGTAGGTACATATTGATTACATTTTCAATCCCTAAATAAATGGACTCGCAGATGAGGGCGTGTCCAATGGATACTTCCAATAAATTTGGAATATTTTCTTTGAAGAATTTGATGTTGTCCAAACTAAGGTCATGGCCCGCATTGATGCCCAAACCAACCTCATGTGCCATTTTGGCGGCTTCAGCAAAGGGGGCAATGCCAGTTTTTCCATTTCCTTCGGCATAGGCTTTGGCAAAACTTTCCGTGTAGAGTTCAATTCTGTCCGTTCCGGTCTTTGCTGCGCCTTCAACCATCTCAACATCAGGGTCCACAAAAATGGAGGTGCGAATGCCATTTTCTTTGAAAGTCTTTATCACATCAACTAAAAAATCTTTGTGTTTTAGGGTGTCCCAGCCGGCATTGGAGGTAATGGCATCCTCGGCATCGGGCACCAAGGTCACTTGGGTGGGCTTTACTTCCAGCACCAAATCTATAAAATTGGGAATGGGATTGCCTTCAATATTGAATTCCGTGGTGACGACTTTTTTAAGATCGCGGGCATCTTGGTAACGAATGTGACGCTCATCCGGTCTTGGATGAACCGTAATGCCCTGTGCTCCAAAAGACTCTATGTCCTTGGTGGAAGTTATAAGATTAGGTACGTTTCCGCCCCTCGAATTTCGTAGAGTTGCCAGTTTATTTATGTTAACACTCAACTTTGTCATGAAGTTCTCTTTTAGGTGGACAAAAATAAGAATTAGGCACGCCTTTTGCGA
>JAUIBH010000147.1 GCA_030427985.1 Bacteroidia bacterium
AAATACCGGTAGCATGGGCCTCATCCACAATTCAATGACAGCCATTCTCCGCACACAAATTGGCCAAAGCCACTAAATCTGGAGAGTCTCCATCCATAGAAAAAACGGATTCAGTAACCACATAAACTTCCGAATCACTTCTCGACTCTGCTCGAAGTGACACCAACTTTTCTTTAAGGCTTTCTAAATTATTATGGGTAAACTTATAACTTTTGGCATATCCCGTTTGAATACCATCCCGAATACTGGCATGGATCAATTCATCGTAAAAAATAACATCGCCCCGTTGCGGTACAGCGGAAAAAAATCCAATATTGGCATCATAACCTGAGTTGAACACCAGAGCAGATTCAGACTTGTGATACGCTGTCAAAAAATCTTCCAATTCGGCATACAAAGCATGGTTTCCGGTGAGCAACCTAGAACCCGTAGCGCCATTTTTCTGAGGTTTGATCTTTAGAAAATTTAAAGCGTTTTCGGATAGGTGTTCATTTTGGGCAAATCCCAAGTAATCGTTAGAGGAAAAATCAACTAACCCATCAATCACGGACAAGCTTCTGAAAGCGTCATTCGATAACCGTTCAGAAAGTTTCTGTCGTAACTTTTTGGGCAATTTCTCCATACCACAAATGTAGTACTTACTGTTTTTAAACAGTATCTTAGTGCAAGATAAAGCTAGTTGAAAATGAAATTAATATTCTCCTTCTTTGCCCTGTTTTCCACTCTTTTTTTGACCGGACAAACCAACACCTATACCATTTCTTTTGACAATGCCGTGCATCATGAAGCAGTCATCCAGGCTACGTTTCCCGATTTAGAAATGGACACCGTTTCCTTTCGGATGAGCAGAACCTCCCCTGGAAGGTATGCCTTACACGAATTCGCCAAAAATGTGTATGGTTTTAAAGCTACAGACAGCAAGGGAAATTCCTTAATGGTGCATCGACCAAATCCGTATGAATGGCAGGTGACCGGACACGATGGAACCATTAAACTTGAGTATATTCTATTTGCCAACCGGGGCGGTGGAACATATTCACAAGTGGATGAGACCCATGCCCATCTCAACATTCCGGCTACGTTCATGTTTTCTCCAAAGTTGAACGATCGGAAAATTGAAGTAACTTTCAATTTGCGCGAAGACCTCAACTGGAAAGTCGCCACCCAATTGCCTTTGGTGTCTGGCACTACCTATTCTGCTCCTAACCTGTATTACTTTATGGACAGCCCAACAGAAATCAGTGATTATACATTAAGGTCTTTTCAGGTTGATGGTAAAACCATTCAGTTGGCATTACACCACAATGGTACTGAAGAAGAGGCAGACACCTATTTTGAAAAAGTTAAAAAAGTGGTCTTGGCTGAAAAAGAAGTGTATGGGGAGCTCGCAGATTTTGATCATGGCACCTACACTTTTTTAGCATGTTACATTCCCAATGCCTCTGGAGATGGGATGGAACACAGGAATTCCACTATTGTTACCAGCACAAGAAGTTTGGCCAATGGCGGAATGGAACAAAATATTGGTACGGTTTCCCATGAATTTTTCCATTCTTGGAATGTAGAGCGCATGCGACCCAAATCGTTGGAACCTTTCGATTTTGAAGCTGCCAATATGAGTGGGGAACTTTGGTTTGCCGAAGGTTTTACCAGTTATTATACTAACCTCATTCTATGCCGTGCCGGTCTCATTTCAGCCAAAGAATATGTGGAAGGACTTGCGGGGACCTTTAATTATGTCTGAAATTCCCCTGCACGACAATTTTTTAACCCCATTGAAATGAGCTATCAGGCTCCTTTTGTGGATGCAGCCACTTCAGTGGATCCAGTAAATCGGGAAAATACCTTTATATCGTACTATTCTTATGGGAGTGTATTGGGACTTGCATTGGATTTGTCCTTGCGCCAAAATGGACTCAACTTGGACGATTTTATGAAATTGGCCTACGAAAAATTCGGAAAAACAGAAAATCCTTATACGGTTGAGGATTTGCATGAGACGCTAAACCAATATGCAGGAAAGCGGTTTGGCGATACGTTCTTCAATACCTATATCCATAAAAGTGAAATGCCAGATTACGGACCTCTATTTGAATCGGTTGGTGTGGTGCTCGCGCAGCGTAGTAATGTTCCTGGTTTTGGCCCATATGTCGAAATCAACAGTGATGGTACCGCAACAGTTTTAGGGAATCCAGCTATGGAAAGCCCAGCCTATGTTGCTGGATTGGATAAGGGAGACGTGATTACAACCATTAATAACCTTCCATTGCCCAAAGAACAGGATTTTGAAGAATATCTAAGTCAATTTAAGGTTGGGGATGCGTTAAAAATCAATTTTATCCGCTATGGAAAAACTATGAACACGACTTTAGTGCTAAAATATAACCCGGATTACTCCATGCATTTAATGGAAGATGTGGAACAAACCCCAGCGGCCCAAATGTTGAAACAACGCAAAGCTTGGCTCAAAAACGAATAATGATTTACTACAAACAGGCATCCAACGATAAAGAATTGGAACAGATTCTTTCGTTGCAACAAGAAAACCTTATTAGAAATGTGTCTGCTGAAGATCGGGAAAAAGAAGGCTTTGTAACCGTTGAACATTCCATGGAAATCTTAAAAACCATGAATGATGAATGTGGTCATATTATTGCGATGGAAGAAGGAAATCTGGTCGGGTACGCCTTGTGCATGCACCCTAAATTTGCGGATTCCATTGAGGTTTTAAGGTCTATGTATGACGAAATCAGTAAAGTGATCAAGGGAAAAGCAAATTATATGGTCATGGGGCAAATCTGCATTGCCAAAAGTCATAGGGGCAAAGGGGTGTTTAGAAACCTCTATCTGACCATGAAAAATAGACTGCCGGAGGGTTTTGACACCATCATTACCGAGGTGGATGGAAAGAACAAGAGGTCACTTGCCGCCCATGCTGCGGTTGGCTTTGAGACCCTAAAAATTTATGAAGATGGAGGAAGGGAATGGCACTTGATCATTCTGAAATAAAAAAGCCGCTCCAATGGAGCGGCTTTTTTGTAATTGAATTCATTTATTTTAATCTGCTAGGACAATTATTTTGTTATCCTTCATTTCTACAGTGCCACTGGAAATGGGAAGTATCGTTTCTCCATCATTTCCTTTGGAAAATTTGTTTTGAAAAGCTTCATCAATGGTAA
The DNA here is from genome assembly GCA_030427985.1 of Bacteroidia bacterium. Taxonomy (GTDB): domain Bacteria; phylum Bacteroidota; class Bacteroidia; order Flavobacteriales; family Flavobacteriaceae; genus Flagellimonas. Next base: position 3,180 of record JAUIBH010000147.1, read on the forward strand.
GGTTGCCCTTCACTTTTACTTTTCCCTCTTGAAGCAATGAAACTACAGGAGCGTGGTTTTCCAACATCTGGAACTCACCATTAATACCTGGTACGGTAACCGAGGTTACTTCTCCGGCAAACAAGGTGGCTTCTGGTGATACTATTTCTAAATACATCTTTTTAGTTATGAGAGTTGCGAGTTATGAGTTATGAGTTGCTCTGAACTCCACACTCTGAACTCTTAACTTGTTTACGCTTCGGCCAACATTTTCTCTCCAGCTTCGATAGCTTCTTCGATGGTACCCTTAAGGTTGAAGGCAGATTCTGGCAAGTGATCCAATTCACCGTTCATAATCATGTTGAATCCTTTGATGGTTTCTTTAATATCAACCAAAACCCCTGGGATACCTGTAAACTGCTCGGCAACGTGGAAAGGTTGTGACAAGAAACGTTGAACACGTCTTGCTCTACCAACGGCCAATTTATCTTCTTCAGAAAGTTCCTCCATACCCAAGATGGCGATGATATCCTGAAGCTCTTTATAACGTTGCAACAACTCTTTTACGCGTTGTGCACAGTCGTAGTGTTCTTTACCCAAAATTTCGGGGGTCAAAATCCTGGAAGTAGAGTCCAATGGATCCACAGCAGGATAAATACCCAACTCGGCTATTTTACGAGAAAGTACGGTAGTTGCATCCAAGTGCGCAAAAGTTGTCGCTGGCGCAGGGTCAGTCAAGTCATCCGCAGGTACATAAACTGCCTGTACCGATGTAATGGAACCTCTTTTTGTTGAAGTAATCCTTTCCTGCATGGCACCCATTTCGGTGGCCAATGTTGGTTGGTAACCTACCGCAGAAGGCATACGTCCCAAAAGTGCAGATACCTCAGATCCTGCTTGTGTGAAACGGAAAATATTATCTACGAAGAAAAGAACGTCTTTTCCTTGTCCTTCTCCTGATCCATCACGGAAATACTCGGCAATGGTCAAACCAGACAAGGCCACACGTGCACGAGCTCCCGGAGGTTCGTTCATCTGACCGAACACAAAGGTAGCCTTGGATTCCTTCATGGCTTTTTTATCCACTTTGGACAAATCCCATCCTCCTTCTTCCATAGAGTGCAAGAAATCGTCTCCATATTTTATAATTCCAGACTCCAACATCTCACGAAGCAAATCGTTTCCTTCACGGGTACGTTCACCAACACCTGCGAACACGGACAAACCACCGTGACCTTTTGCAATGTTGTTGATCAACTCCTGGATCAATACGGTTTTACCTA
>JAUIBH010000148.1 GCA_030427985.1 Bacteroidia bacterium
TGTTCACTAAAAAGTCCGGTTAACGCATCGTAGGTGTCCAAGTAAGCCAATGCGTTTGGCTCACCTACATAGGATAGGTATACTCGACTGTTCTCATCATTGAAACCCTCAGGGACTTCAACAAAAATGGTGGTTTTTGGTCTGGGGTCGCTAAAGAATCGGTCAACGTTTGTCCATCCAAAATCACCGAATGGTGCTACATAAAATTGTTCCCCACCATCCCCATTCTGAATCTCGGCCTCAATGGGGTCGTCATTGGCATCAACCCTTTCCTGCCAAACAAAACCGTCGCAGTCATCGTCAATGCCATCGCAGTCTTGATCGCCACCATTTCCTTTCCAAAGGGTCATGCCTGTATCGGCCCCTCCTGTCAAATTGGACGGTATTGTGGCCACAATATCGCAATCCTCATCCACAGGTTCCCCATCTTGGGTAATGTTCAAGAAAAATTCACCTCCCGAAATTAAAAGTGCCTTATCGCCACTGGGCATGGTTCCCATAGTTGGCTTGTCTGTCGTCAACATATGACCTCTCTGAAAAAGTTCCACTACTTGTACATCTACCATTCCTGTAACCGGGTTTCCATTTTTGGAAAGACAATTACCGTTAAAAACGAACATGACACCATTTTCGGTGGTAAAAAAGCCAGTCTGTGAGGCATCGAATTGAAAGTTTTGCACTTTATTTTCAAGCGAGGCACTTTTAAGTTGGGCAAAAGCCTCAGGGGTTGCCCTAATGGGTATTTCCCTTTCTTGGTTTCCATCATTGGAGCAACTTGCGGCTAAGGTTAATATTGCACAAAATAGGCCTATGGTAAATATTGTTCTGTTCATGATTTTAAAGTTTTGGGTCATTTGGATTTTGAGATTTGATATCTATAGATTCTATTTGCTATAAGGGGTCATTTTTGCACCAAAATCGTTTACAAACCTATTGTCCAATTCATCTGCTTTGGTTGCGAGTTGTGCAATGCCTTCCAATATATCTTCTTTTTTATCGGAGTATAGATCACTAATGTGGACACGATAGGACAGGAAAATCTGATTGTCTGAAATAGAAAGCCGATGTTCCCCGGTATCAGCTGTCAAGATATACTCATACACTTCGCTGAGGTTGGCGCGGGGAAGTTCGTTCAGTGGAGAAGTGGCGAACAAGTAATTGTTGTCGTAGACAAACATTCGTATCTCTGCACTACCTTGGTGAAAATACCAGCGTTCCCTACCAGACCTTGCCAAAACAGGATTGATGTCCAGTTTGGATATGGCTTCCTCAACTTTTAGACTGAAATCGGAAAGGGCCAATTCTTCAAACAGTTTTTCGTCTACGTTGGTTCCACAATTGGGACAATAATCTGTCTTTTCTTCAATAAGCCCCCCACAGTTGGAACAACCTAGGGTAAATGTATTTGACAATTCACTTACAATCTCCAATTCTTCCCGAAGGGTTTCCAAAGGGATGGCAAAGCCCATATTGTCTGCATCGGAAAACTTGGAGGTTACAATACCCATCAGTTCCCCTTTTTCGTTGATTACAGGGCCACCACTATTACCGGGATTTATGGCTGCATCTGTCTGAATGTAATAGCTGCCACCTATGCTTTGACGGGGGTTTGAAACTATTCCCTCGGTTACCGTAAATGGCATGCCGTAAGGATAACCCAAGACAATTACTTTATCTCGAGTCTGTGAAACAGTACTATGGTTCAGCAGAACTGCGCCAACAGGTTTGGGAAGGTTATTTGCCCTAAGGAAAGCAATATCCTTTCCTGGGTTTATATAAAGTACCTGGGTCAGGTATCTATTCTTGTCCTTTCCCTCCAAACTAACGGTATGACATCCCGCCACCACATGGTAATTGGTTATGATGATATCGTTCTCATGGTTGTAAAATCCTGTACCCGTACCGTTTGCGGTATTTATTTTATATACTGAACTTTCAATATTGTCCATAATTTCTTGCCTTAATTGGTTTTGTAGTTTGCCATGATCTGTTGCATCATTGCCATGGATTGCTGCATTTGTTCGCCCATCAATTTTGAGAGGTCCATGCCAAAATCCGCACCCATTAGGGTATCTTCCATTATAGCCTGCATACCCTGTAAAAGGATAGGGGCCGCTTGGTTCCACTCCAGACTACTGGACTGTACCAAGGCATTGGTTATGGGTTTGCTGATTTCTTCATTGACCAAATTGTAATGGAACAGGTTGTAAAAACAGGACTGTAACAAATTTGCGGCATCTTCAAATTGGGAATTGGAAATCATATCCTGCGCCTCTTCATAACTTTCTTGCCAGTTTTCCCTGATATTCTCCTTTTTGCTACTGTATTTATAAGGGATGAAGGTTTCAATTTGGTAGAGGTCCGCCATAAATTTATCCCGAGGGAAGTCCTTCAATTTTTCCAAGGCCGATTTTCCGTTCATCAATCGGTCATGAAAGGGTATTTTTCCATCATAAAGTCCGTCAATGGACTTTTCCAGCAAGGTGCGCAAATACCCTTGAGGTTCCGCATGAAATTCTATTTTTTTTAGGGTGATGTTCAAGGTATACCAAGCGTTGTTGCCATGGCGTTTTTCCATATACCGGTCAAAACGTTGCAGGCCATCCGCAACTATTTTTTGACAATTGGCATAGGTTTCCTGTTTTACATTTTCGGAAAAAGAAATGGTTTTTGGCTTTTGTAGATGTTCCGCTTCAAACTTTTCAATAAACTCATCATCAAAGCTATCGGCATAAAAACAAATCTCCCGAAGAACACCATAAATTTTATAGGGCTCGCAAAGGGTAGTGGGGCATGAAAAGGTAAAATACACCAAATCACCCTCCAAGACCACATTGGTCAAATTAAGGGGATACATGCGCAATTCCGCCAAGCGTCGCATCAACGGCACTTTTTTGGCATTTTCTATATTCAAAAAAGGGCATTTGACGGTTAGTTCTTCTGTTGTTTGGATGATGGAGATTACAACCGAACCATGGGGTATCTCATACGTATTTCCCTTTATTTTGGTATGAAGGTTTGGGTCGACATAATCCAAAAGGGTAGGGACTACCTTATCGTATTGTTTGTTGTTAAAAAGGGCTACTGCCTCATCCCATTTTTCATCCTGTCTGGTGGATGATTTTTTTGGGTTTATCGGTTGAAAATAGGTGTTGCTTTTGTTCATTGAGATTTTGTTGCTTCAATTTTTCATTGGACTTGTAGTGCTAGTTTAGAAGAACCACCCAATGATATTTGGTATTGGGTGGTTTTTCCATTGACTTGGGTATATTTGACAGATATTTTTGCCCTTTTAGCGTCTAAAAGTCCGTCCAGGCGCGCACCGCTCTAACTCTAAAAAATGCACCAGCCCCTTTATTTAGTCCCGCATCATTTCCATTAGAGAAATATTTACACCACGCTGTATTGTTATTTGATTCGGAAGAACTCCAATACCTAGTGGAAGAATCAGCGACGAATTCAGTACCTCCATTAGCTACGGCAATGGCATCTATAGTAGTCCTATGTGCGTACATTTGGCTTAGTTCGGACCTACTGGGCAAAAACCAATCGGAATAGCCCCCAATGGTCGCATTGGCAGCAATTTCAGCAGCTATCCCTGTAGTTGAACAGCCGGCAAGTATGGCGGAAGTATTTGCTTGACCTGTGCCTATGGCCGTTCCAGTACCGGATATCAATGTTCCTTGACACCCCCAAATTACATTAATTCCCTGGTCCTCGATGGCACAAACCATGCCTGCACTATTGTTACTTGCTGGGTCTATCCAAAAGATAACACCTCCAAATTTGAACTCGCCAATTTCGTTTACATCATTTAGGGAGACAAAGGCATTGGCAGAAACGGATTGTGTGCCGTTACTTACTGAAATAGTTGCCAACATGTTTGGGTTGGTCTCAAAATCGAAAAGTGTTTCATCGGCAACAGATAGTTCTCCAGTATTTTGGTCAATGCTAAACGCCCCAGCGGGATTTTGGAACGTAATTGCATAGGTTAAATTTGAACCACTTGCCTGAAGGGTTCCTACAACATCACCATTGGATGGGTTTTCATCAATGGTCAGATCCGTATTTTGAGCAGATACTTCTTCAACATCATTTAAATTGATTGTAGCCGTTGCTGTAGCAGTTTCTGCACCACCTTCAACAGAGATAGTTGCGGTAATCACGGGGTTGGTCTCAAAATCGAATAGATTAGGGTCAATAACCGTTAATTCTCCTGTAGCTGCATCTATGGCCATAGCTCCCGCAGGCGATTGCGTTGTAATTGAAAAATCCAAAGTGCCATTGCCACTGGCCTGTAGGGTTCCCAAAACCTGGCCATCCGTTGGATTTTCGTCAATGGTAACGGTAAAATCTTGAGCTGTTGTTTCACTTACATTGTTAAGGTTCACGGTTACCGTTACA
>JAUIBH010000057.1 GCA_030427985.1 Bacteroidia bacterium
AACAAAAAACATGATGAAAATATTCTAAATATGTCATCATGTTTCTTTTATTTATTTCGTTTTTGTTTGCTTTATCCTATGGCAATTCCTTTTGGGCTTGTTGTAATTTATAAGCAATCCCAAGTTCCAAACCTCTAATTTCTGCCAATCCCTTTAGTCTTCCAATCAAAGAATATCCAGGGTATTTTTCTACTTTCTCAAAAGAGTGCAAAAAACCATGATCGGGTCGCATGGGAAGACTTTTTTGGTTTTTGTCCATCATCAACACCAACTTTTCCACGATGGCTTCCATAGGGTTATCCCCATTAAGGTGTTCGGATTCCCTGAAGCGTTTGCCCTCTTCCCGCTTTACATTTCTTAGATGTAAAAAGTGGATACGATCTCCATGCTCTTCTATAATCCGAAGAAGGTTGTTATTTGGATTGGCACCCAGTGAACCTGTGCAATAGCAAAGTCCATTGGCATTGATAGGCACTTCCGTAAGAATCTCTTTGATATCGTTTTCGGTGGATACCACCCGTGGCAATCCCAAAACGGAAAATGGTGGGTCGTCTGGGTGAATGGCCAGTTGAACGCCTAGATTTTCAGCAGTGGGAGCGACTTCGGATAAAAAATAAATCAGGTTCTTTCTAAGGTCACTATCATTGATCCCTTTGTAGTCATCCAACAGTTCCAAGACTTTATCCTTAGTGAAACTTTCATCACTTCCGGGAAGACCCAACAATACATTGTTGTACAATTGTTTTTTGTCTGCTTCACTCAGAGTGTCCCCGTAGGCTTTGGCCTCATTCAATTTCTCTTTGGTATAATCCGCTTCAGCTCCTGGTCTTTGCAATAGGAACACATCAAAAAAGATAAAGGCACGTTCATCAAACAAAAGTGCTTTGGTACCATCCGTATTTTGATAAGCATGGTCCGTACGGACCCAATCCAAAATGGGCATGAAATTGTAAGCGACCACTTTTAGACCACATTCGGCTATGTTCTCCAAACTCTTTTTATAGTTGGCAATGTATTTTTGGTAATCGCCCCCGCTTCGTTTGATGTCTTCATGGACAGGTAAGCTCTCGATCACTGTCCACTCCAAGCCTTCATCGCGAATCATCTGCTGTCTTTCCTTGATGTCTTTCACCTCCCAAACATCACCAACAGGTATTTGGTGCAGAGCCGTAACAATTCCGGTTACGCCACACTGCCGAATATCTGCCAATGTAATCCCATCATGAGGGCCATACCAACGCATGGTCTGTTGCATTCTCATCATATTGTTGACATTCATGTTCAAAATCCGATACTATTTCCACCATCTACAGGAAGGACGGTTCCTGTAACAAACTTGGCTTCATCCAAAGCAAAAAAGTATGCGGCATCACCAATGTCCTCTGGCAATCCCATTTTACCCATTGGCGTTCGCGAAAAGACTTTTTCTTTTCGAGCGGGGTCAGAATCGAGGGCTTTGGCCGTCATCTTGGTCTTGATGAAACCTGGTGCAATACAATTAACTCGAATACCATACTCAGCCAACTCTACCGCCATGGCGCGGGTCATGCCTTCAATGGCCGTTTTACTGGACGAATAGGCAATTACCCCGGGCAAACCGTATTGTGCGGCCATGGAACTGATGTTTACGATGCTTCCACCTCCGGTCTCCTTCATTTTTTTAACCACTTCCCTACTAATGGCAAAGACACTGAACAGATTGGTATGAATAACCTGTTCAAACTCTGCATCGGTGACTTCTGTGAAGTCCTTTTTCATATTTATTCCGGCATTGTTGACCAAAATATCTATATGACCCTCTTTTTTGAAAATGTCTTCGATCATGGCAGGAATGTCCTCCAAATCGGTAAGATCAAAAATAACCGGTACTGCGTCATCCCCTATTTCCTTACAAGCATTTTCTGTACGGTCCTTGGTCCGCCCAATAATATAGGTTCGTATTCCGTTATCGCAAAACTTCTTCGCGGTTGCAAAACCCAATCCCGAATTCCCTCCGGTTACTATGGCTACTTTTTTGTCCATTAATTTGTTTATGAGATTAATTCCATCTTGGCCGTATACCCGGTGCGAATGGAAATTTTAATGATTTGTAATATTCCAATGTATGTTCTGGTGTTTCCATTTCTTCAGGAAAATCCATTTTTGAAAAGGTCTGGAAATAGAGCATACATGCATCTTTCCACCAGATGGCCTCTTTAAGTTGAATGTCCAAGAGCATGGAAACTTGATGATGGCGATCTTTATCCACATAGGGCTCCATGGCCTTCCAGGTCTTGATCATATCACGAACCTGATCCACGCCTTCTTGGTATTTTAACCCTAAACCATCCCAAAGGGTCCTTCCATTTTTCAAGGTATAGTCCCATGGCAAATGATGGAACCACAATAGGTACTCTTCTGGACAGGTTTCCAGGTTTGTGAACATCTTTTCCACTTCTGGAGCGTATTGTGACAGGGCATCACTACCTGTTTTTGTTCTATCAAACCCTACTCCCTCACTATCTGCCTTGTGGTAGTACACCGGATTCCATTCCGGTCTTGATAAATTCCCCACCCAGGGTCCGGGGCCGTAATGGTGTCCAGTATCAAAAATATGGTGCAATCCAAGCGGATTCATATAATTAACCACGGCCTCCCTGGATTCGATCATCATCTTTTTCACAGGTTCCACAAATTTATCATCATTGCTGAAGGTGACTCGGAGCCATTCATCTGCAATATCCTCAGCAGTCATATAGGGGTTCCATGCCAATCGCCCAAATCCATACCAATCTGCCTGACCGAAAGGGTGGCCTGTCCAATTAATGTCGGTGCCCACATTGGACACTCCAGCCATTCCCGAAAGTTTTTTATTGTCCAGTGACCCATCTATTACCTTGGCCACCAAGGAGCCTTTTCCTTTTCGATAGGTGTCTGACTTCAATACTTCTTCATACAGTTTGGGCAAGAATACCAAATGGGTGGCAAAACCAAGATACTCTTTGGTAATTTGGAACTCCATCATCAATGGTGTGTTGGGCATGGCCCCGAACATGGGATGAAAAGGTTCTCTGGGTTGAAAATCTATTGCTCCATTTTTCACCTGCAGCAACACATTATCCTTGAACTTGCCATCTTCTGGTAGAAATTCTGAATAGGCTTGTTTTGCCCTGTCCGTTGGGTCATGCTCTGAATAAACAAATGCACGCCAAATAACCAATCCGCCGTAGGGTTCCAAAGCATCGGCCATGAGGTTGGCACCATCCAAGTGGCTCCTGCCATAGTTTTGGGGGCCGGGTTGCCCTTCGGAATTGGCCTTCACCAAAAAACCACCAAAATCGGGAATCATTGCATAAATTTCTTTGGCCTTGTCTTTCCACCACTGTATTACACCGGCATCCAATGGGTCGGCGGTTTCCAATCCTCCAATTTCAATGGGGGCAGAAAACCGTGCCGTTAGATATACCTTAATGCCGTATGGGCGAAACACTTCTGCCAAGGCTTTTACTTTTTCCAAATAGTGTGGTGTCAATATCAGTGCATTGGCATTTACATTGGTGAGCACAGTTCCATTGATTCCCACAGAAGCATTTGCCCTAGCATAGTCTATATAGCGTTGGTCTATGTAATCGGGAAGGGTATGCCAGTTCCAAATGGAAAAACCGGCGTAACCGCGCTCTACGGAACGGTCCATATTGTCCCAATGGTTCAATACCCTGATGTCTACTTTGGGATTTTCAACAATATTCACATCCGTTAACGTGGTATGGGACTGCAACAGTCTTAAAAAATGGAATGTACCGTACAGCAGGCCTATATCTTCTTTTGATGAAACCACAACATAGGGTTTCCCCTTAAGCTGAACGGTTTTAACAATGTACCCTTCTTTGGAAAGATCCCCTACCTGAACCATAGTCTTAAAGTCTTGTGGTAGGTCATTGTATTTTGAAACAATCAATGTATTACCTGTTCCGTTGTATTGCTGAAAAACCACTTCGGCATCCAACAGCCCTCCAAGCCCCATTTGCAATTCTTTTTTAATGGCCGAATGGGTATCGCTGGTTCCCTTCAAATGAACGTTCTGAAGAGCGGCGCGATATTCGTTCCGAATGGACTCATTTGTAATCTTGCTGTAATTGAGCCAGAGTTCGTATCCATTTGACATTGAAAAGGATGCAAAGGCAGCAAATAGGAAAATGCCAAAAAAATGTATTATTTTTAGCTTTAAGGAGTATCTCATAATTTGGAATTTGACAAAAAAAAATCGATTAATTGCTAAATCAATCAATTGCATGGAGTAAAATACGTAAAAAATCCATAGATTAACAAAATGTTTAATGCAATCGATTGCAAAAATCGATATTTTTACGAAATTTGATGCTCTTTTATTAAAATCATATTTATCAAAATCCAATCATGACGTTTTTCACATCAAAATTCGAGGGCCTAAATTGTTCCATGGCACTTAAGGAAAACTCAATTGGTACCTTAGTTGAGTCCGCTTCAACTTCCAAGTTCAATCTTCCATTACATCATACCTCTTTTTCTATAGACAAAAGTACACCTGATTGCCCTTCCAGACTTTCGCTGGAAAAACAATGGGAGCTCCAAATTGCTCATTTCTATGAAATTGAACTTGCCAATATAGCGGCAAACGCATCTAAAAATAGTACCTTCACCCTAAAACCAAAAGCATTCCAGCTCAAAAACAACATTAGTGGGCGGATTGCTGATCTAAGGAATTTCAAACTTCATGTTATTGATTGTAGCAGTTCCATAGAACAAAATCAGGAATTGGTAAGCACGACCATGTCGGGAACCATCATCCTTAATTAATTTAATTTTAAAGAAAGAGAAACCATAGCATGAAGAAATTTATCCATGAGGACTTTTTGTTGGAAACAGATTATGCAAGAGCGCTTTATCATGACTATGCAAAAGAACAACCCATCATTGACTATCATTGCCACTTGCCTCCCAATGAACTTGCGGAAGATAAAATGTTTGAAAACATAACCCAGCTTTGGATTGAGGGTGATCACTACAAATGGAGGGCCATGCGCGCTTTGGGCATTCACGAAAAGTTCATTACTGGGAAAGCCACTGATGAGGAAAAATTCCACAAATGGGCAGAAACCGTACCCTATACACTGAGGAATCCTTTATACCATTGGACCCATTTAGAGCTAAGTCGATATTTTGGGATTGATGACCTTTTAACACCAGGGAATGCCGGGAAAATATATGAGAAATGTAATACGGAATTGAAAAAATCCTCTTTCTCAACACGTAACCTGGTCAGTAAAATGAATGTGGAGATTGTCTGTACCACAGACGATCCATTGGATGATCTCTCCCACCACACTGCAATGGCCGAGTCTGATAGCCCCGTAGCAATGCTTCCCGCATTTCGGCCAGATGGATTGATAGATATTGAAAAGGTTGATTTTACGGATTACCTGTCCACACTTTCTAAAATTACCGGTATTACCATTACCGATTTTGAATCTTTGGGCGAGGCCGCTAAAAAAAGGGTCGACTATTTTCATGAAAAAGGGTGTAGGCTCTCCGATCATGGACTTATACATGCCTATGGTTTTGATTATACCGAAAAGGAAATCAACCAAATCCTTTCTAAAAGGTTTGAAGAAAAGTCTATTTCTCAAAAAGAGATCAGGCAGTACAAATCTGCCATTCTCCATCTGTTAGGGCAACTGTATGCCGAAAAAAACTGGGTGATGCAACTTCATCTGGGGCCCATCAGGGATACCAACAAAGCTATTTTAACGAAAATTGGCATCAATGCCGGGGTTGATAGTATTGGTGATTATCCACAAGCGGAACAATTGGCCAGTTTTTTAAATCGATTGAACAACAGCGGCAGTCTTCCGAAGACAATCCTCTATAATTCAAACCCAGCAGACAATGAAGTGTTTGCCACCATGGCAGGTAATTTTACCGGAGAGGACATAAAAAGCAAAGTACAGTTTGGGGCCGCTTGGTGGTTTTTGGATCAAAAAGACGGTATTAAGAGTCAACTGGATGCCGTTTCCAATATGGGATTATTGAGTTGTTCTGTGGGAATGCTAACGGATAGCCGAAGCTTTTTATCATTTCCAAGACACGAATATTACAGAAGGGTGTTGTGCAACATACTGGGCAATGACATTAAAGCCGGGCTAATGCCTCATGACATGGAATGGATCGGAAAAATTGTACAGGACATTACCTACAACAATGCCAAAGCGTTTTTTCAATTCCCAAGTTTGGTGGAAAACCGCAGCTTGAAAAGGTAAGCTATGAACTTCAGAATACTTTTCATACTATCGGTTTTACTGCTTTCCTGTCGACCCGATCAAAAAGCAACCAACACCATAAAATTGGCCCATAGCCTTGGGGTTACGCATCCTGTGCACAAAGCTATGGTGCATATGGCTGATTTGGTGGCCAAAAAATCGGACGGAAAATTAAAGCTTGAGATTTACCCGAGCAGTCAGTTAGGGTCCGAACAGCAATGTTTGGAACTTCTTCAAATAGGCAGTCTGGGTATGACCAAGGTTTCCGCTGCGGTTATGGAAAATTTCTCGCCAGACCTTAAGGTATTGGGGTATCCATACTTGTTCCGAAATGATGAGCATCGATTCGAAATCTATGACGGTCCCATTGGGGAAGAACTGCTTTCCGGTTCGGAAAAATATTGGTTAAAGGGACTGACTTATTTTGATGCCGGAAACCGTTCGTTCTACACCAAAAACACACCTATAGAATCACCTGAAGATTTGGAAGGTTTAAAAATAAGGGTTATGCAAAGCCCAACTTCCATAGAAATGGTCAAAAAATTTGGAGGTTCTCCCACCCCAATTTCATGGGGTGAACTCTACACTTCGCTTCAACAAGGGGTTGTGGACGGGGCAGAGAACAACTTACCAAGTTTTTATACATCCAAACATTATGAAGTGTGCAAGTTTCTTTCTTTGGATGAACATACCTCGGTCCCAGATATATTGGTCATCAGTACCATTATTTGGGACAAATTGAACGAATCTGAGAAAACATGGATTACCCAAGCGGTTAAGGAAGCTACTGTTTTTCAGCATAAACTTTGGAAAGAAGCAGAACAGGAAGCTTTAGATGAGGTAAAAAAAGCAGGAGTGCAGGTTTTTTACCCAGACAAATCCAGCTTTGAGCAAAAATCAGAATCCATGCTTCAAGCACTAAAAGAAAATGACCAGCACCTCTTCAAATTGGCAGAGCAAATTAAGAATGTAAAATGATGAAAAGCCGCATAGATCTATTTTTGGAATGGACTCTTGCCATTTTGTTGGGCATTATGGTATTGGATGTGTTCTGGGGCGTTATTACCCGTTATATTTTAGACAGCCAAAGCTCTTGGACCGATGAATTGGCTCGCTTTCTCTTGATTTGGTTGAGTATACTGGGCGCAGCTTATGCTTCGGGCAAAAAATTACACATAGCCATTGACCTTTTGCCCCAATATTTAAACGAACGCAACCAGAAAATCCTGGATATTATCATCACTCTGATCATTCTCTTATTTGCCATCGCAGTGTTTTTAATCGGTGGGTTCCGCTATGTTTATATTTCTTTTGCATTGGGGCAAACTTCCCCGGCGTTGAACCTTCCTATTGGCTTTGTTTATATCATATTGCCCATATCAGGTCTTTTTATTTGTTATTACAAACTCTCTGATCTTATGGTCATCATCAAAAATTTGAAAAATGGAAATTAGCATTCTGGTACTGAGTTTTCTTGTATTGATTTCCATTAGGGTTCCCGTGGCATGGAGCTTGGGAATTTCATCCTTGCTGACCCTCTTGGTGAGTGTGGATACGTTTCCGGCCCTAACGACAATCGCCCAGCGGATAGTTACGGGGTTGGACAGTTTTTCAATTCTTGCCATTCCATTCTTTATCCTAGCAGGTCATATCATGAACAAGGGGGGCATTGCCGAAAGGTTGATTGATTTTGCCAAAGCCTTGGTGGGATCCCTTCCCGGCGGATTGGCCCATGTGAACATTGTTGCCGCCATGCTGTTCGGTGCCATTGCTGGGTCGGCAGGTGCTGCTGCTGCTGCAATCGGAGGTTTTATGTCAGATAAAATGGAAGAATCTGGATATGATAAAGGTTTTGGGGTAGCCGTTAATGTTACTTCTGCCACAACAGGATTGGTTATTCCGCCAAGTAATGTGTTCATTATTTACTCCGTGGCCAGTGGAGGTGTGAGCATAGGTGCTTTGTTTTTGGCAGGTTACCTACCTGGCATTCTTACTGGTCTGCTCTTAATGCTCGTTGCCTATGTGTGGGCCAAACGAAAAGGATATCCAACCGCAGACAGGAGTTCCCTTAAGAAGGTGTTCAGCACATTTGTAAGGGCCCTGCCCAGTTTGTTCCTATTGGTGGTGGTGATCGGGGGCATTGTGGCAGGAATCTTTACAGCCACCGAAGCATCATCGGTAGCCGTAATTTATTGTTTGGTGTTAGCTGCCGTTTACAAAGAAGTTTCCTTTAACAATATTCGGCCTATTTTGGTTGAATCAGCTTCAACCATTGCCATTGTTATGTTGCTTATTGCCATGTCCATGGCCATGTCCTGGGTGCTTTCCTATGAAAACATCCCACAAGTGGTTACCGAGGCATTGTTGAGCTTGAGCGACAACAAAATTATGGTGCTCATTATTATCAATGTTATATTACTCATTGTGGGCATTTTTATGGACATGACCCCCGCGGTGCTCATCTTTACCCCCATCTTTTTACCTGTGACGACAGCTTTGGGCATTGATCCAGTACATTTTGGGATTATTATGGTATTGAATCTTTGCATTGGGCTATGCACTCCTCCTGTTGGGTCTGTACTCTTTATTGGAGTTGGTGTTGCAAAAACCACTATTCAAAAAGTGGTACGCCCGCTTCTGCCGTTATTCTTGGCCATGATTTTGGGCTTGGTGCTGGTAAGTATTTTCCCCGAATTGAGCCTCTGGCTACCGAGATTGTTTGGATTCTAGGACAGAAACCTTCTTTAAAGAAGAATCCCTTACAATAATCTCTGTCCCCAAGACCGTAATTTCAGAGAGGTCTGTATCATAATTTTGAACAGAATGGTCAAGGATGCGTCGAGCACAAATGGCACCCATCTTGTTGGCTGGATGCGACACGGTAGAGAGTGAAGGTTGCACAATGGAAGCTATGGGGTCATCATTGAATCCTATTACTGCAAGGTCATGTGGCACATCGACCCCCATTTTTTTTGCACACATGATGGCACTAACCGCAGCGGTATCATTGGAAGAAAATATGCCATCAGGCGGATTGGACATCTTTAAAAGTTTTTTGGTGGCTTTGTTTCCCTCCTCAAAACTTAAGGTCTTAAAATGGATGATAAGGTCTTTCTCTATAGGCAGTCCATATTCCTTAAGGGCATCCAAATATCCCTTTTTTCGCTCTTCGTAAATATTTCTGTGCTGTGCACCGGCAAAGTGAGCAATCCGCTTGCACCCCTGTTCTATTAAATGTTTGGTGGCTGAATAACCCGCTGTGTAGTTGTCAATTACAACCTTGTATGAGTTGAAATTATCCGGTACCCTATCCACAAAAACAATGGGAATACCCTTGTCTATAAATTTTTGGAAATGACTCATATCCACAGTTTCCATGGATAAGGATACGATCAGCCCCGTAATCCTACTGTCATATAGAGCATTGGTATTGCTGACCTCATTTTCATATTTATCGTTGGATTGGCTTATCAATACACTGTACCCAGCCTTTCGTGCCGTTTCCTCTATACCACTGATCAGGGATGCTTGAAAAGGACGGCTTATCCGAGATATAAGAATGCCTATGGTATTGCTTCTGTTATTTCTAAGGCCTGCCGCCAAATTATTGGGTCGATATCCCATTTCCTTAGCAGCTTCCTTGATAACTTTTATGGTTTTCTTACTGATACTCTTATGGTTGTTCAAAGCTCTTGAAATAGTCGAGGGAGAGTAATTCAATTCTTTGGCGAGATCGTAGATGGTAACCTCCTTTTTAATCTTCATCTGTCAAAATGCAGTTAGGTTATTCAAGTCATAGAACAAACAGACCTGAATTTCAAGGTACTAATTTAACTTTTAGTTTTCGTTTAGAATAATTTTTTTCCTCCGTTAAGCCTTCACATTTACTAACAGAAAAAAATGTTTTGTTAAAAAACGGCAATCTGCACCAAAATAATTGGAAAAATAAATTTATGCAATCGATGGCGATACCTATATTTGAAAAATTGTATCAAAATTTTACTCAATATTGATTTATGCACTGGATAGGTTTCGATATTGGCAGTTCTTCCATTAAGGCAGCCCTCATCAATGCAGATGATGGCAGTGTGCTGGACGTTGCCCAATATCCCAAAAAAGAAATGCCCATTTTATCAATCAACCTGGGCTGGGGAGAACAGGATCCCGAACTTTGGTGGAAGCATTTATGTACCGCCACCCAAGAGTTGATTTCAAACAACAATATTTCCAAGAACGATATTAAAGGGATTGGTATCTCTTACCAAATGCACGGATTGGTCACGGTTGACAAAAATCTTCAACCGCTACGGCCTTCCATCATTTGGTGCGATAGCCGCGCCGTGGATATTGGCGAGCAGCTGTTCCAAGCATCGGGCACAGAAAAATGTGTGGAGCATTTGTTGAATTCACCCGGAAACTTCACCTTATCAAAATTAAAATGGGTCAAGGACAATGAACCTGACACCTATAAAAAAATCCATAAGTTCATGCTTCCCGGCGACTATATCGCCCTTAAGCTATCTGGGTCATGTGTTACCACCCCTTCTGGACTTTCCGAAGGAATTATGTGGGACTTTAAAGAAAATGATGTGGCTTCATGGCTTTTGGAAGATGCTGGTATAGACCCCTCCTTTATTCCAGAGTTACGCCCTTCATTTTCCGAGCAGGGTGTTGTTAGCAAACAAGGTGCCCAAGAATCTGGATTGCCAGAGGGCATTCCCATCATGTACCGAGCAGGAGACCAGCCCAACAATGCACTCGCTTTAAATGTGATGGAACCTGGTGAAATTGCCGCTACCGGAGGTACTTCTGGTGTGGTCTATGCCATATCTGGTCAAAAAAATACACGGGAGCATACACGAATCAACAGTTTTGCGCACGTAAACCACGACCAAGAGAATAGTAGAATTGGTAAATTGTTGTGCATTAATGGTACCGGAATTCAATACAGTTGGGTCAGGAACGAACTTACCAACAATCTTTCTTACAATTCCATGAACGAACAGGCTGATTCTGTGCCTATTGGTTCCGAAGAGCTTTATATATTGCCTTTTGGAAATGGTGCGGAACGCATGCTGAACAACAGCAACAAGGGATCCAGGATTTTGAACCTCAATTTTAATGTGCACAAAGCGCCACATATTTTTAGGGCCGCATTGGAGGGCATTGCCTTTTCTTTTGTCTACGGTATGGAAATCCTAAAAAACGATGGGGTGGATATTGCCTCCATTAAAGCTGGAAACGACAACTTGTTCAGGGCGGGAATATTTTCAAGAACCATTGCCACACTGACCAATAGCCGTATTGATATTGTAGAGACCACTGGGGCCGTTGGAGCAGCACGGGCTGCCGCTTTTGCTTTTGGTGATTTTAAGTCTATTGGGGAAGCAACGGCTACAGATGCCGTACAGTTGACCTATGAGCCCGATGGGCCCGTGGAGAAATACCGCGAAGCATATGATGCATGGAAAAAACAATTAGAGGAGTATATTGACAATTGAAAAACTTAGGACTATGATTACAACAGGAGACAAGGAGTTTTTTAAGGGCATTGGCAAAATTTCTTTTGAAGGAAAGAAATCGGACAATCCGTTTGCCTTTAAATATTATGACGAAAATAAGGTAGTGGCCGGCAAAACCATGAAAGAACATTTTAAGTTTGCCATAGCCTATTGGCATACCTTCAATGATGCAGGTAGTGATCCATTTGGAGTTCCCACCAAAAATTTTCCATGGTTCACCAACCCAGACCCTGTTCAACAGGCCAAGGACAAAATGGATGCCGCTTTTGAGTTTATCACCAAAATTGGTGCTCCGTATTATTGTTTCCATGATGTTGATTTAATCGATGAAGGCAGCACCTTGGCAGAATCGGAAAAAAGACTGGAGATCATCACCGATTATGCCCAGGAAAAAATGGCTGCTTCGGGCGTAAAATTGCTTTGGGGTACCGCCAATTGCTTTAGCAACCCAAGATATATGAACGGTGCGGCCACCAATCCAGATTTTGATGTAGTTGCCTACGCTGGTGCCCAAGTGAAAAACGCATTGGATGCCACCATAAAACTGGGCGGTGAAAATTATGTCTTCTGGGGAGGTCGTGAAGGATACATGTCCCTTTTGAACACCGATATGGGCCGCGAACAAGATCACATGGCCCGATTCCTTCATATGGCCAAAGATTATGCACGTAAACAAGGTTTTAAAGGAACCTTCTTTATTGAGCCCAAGCCTATGGAGCCCACAAAACATCAGTATGATTTTGACTCAGCAACCGTTCTAGGTTTCTTGACCAAATATGATTTATTGGATGACTTTAAATTGAACATTGAGGTAAACCACGCCACTTTGGCGCAGCACACTTTTGAGCATGAGCTTCAGGTTGCTGCAGATAACAATTTGTTGGGAAGCATTGATGCCAACCGTGGAGATTACCAAAATGGATGGGATACCGATCAGTTCCCAGTAGATGTCTACGAACTTACGCAAGCCATGTTGGTGATTCTTCAAGCAGGAGGTTTCCAAGGAGGAGGAATCAACTTCGATGCAAAAATCAGAAGAAACTCAACCGACCTTGAAGATATTTTCCACGCCCATATTGGTGGAATGGACACTTTTGCAAGGGCTTTGTTGGCCGCAAACGACGTATTGGAAAATTCCAATTATATTAGCCTCCGTAGAGAGCGATATAGTTCATTCGATTCCGGCACCGGAAAAGCGTTTGAAGATGGCAAGTTGACCTTGGAAGAACTTTATGGTCATGCATCTGCCAATCAAGACATCAAAAAGCGTAGTGGTAAGCAGGAACTGTTTGAGAACATTATCAATCAGTACATCTAATAAAAATCACTAAGCAAACTAACAACAATTAATTATGGAATCAGTTTTAGAGAGGCCGGATTGGATTGTCCTTGGCATCTACTTTTTGGCCCTGATCGGAGTGGCCGTTTGGGTCGTATCCCAAAAGAACAAAGATACCGAAGACTATTTTTTGGCTGGTCGAAATGTGGGATGGTTCGTTATCGGAGCTTCCATTTTTGCTTCGAACATTGGTTCGGAGCACGTGGTGGGATTGGCCGGTACGGGATTTGAATCGGGTACGCCCATGGCACATTACGAGCTTCACGCTTGGATTGTATTATTGCTCGGTTGGTTGTTCCTGCCGTTCTACATTAGAAGTGGGGCCTTTACCATGCCCGAGTTTCTTGAAAAACGATTCGATAGCAAATCCCGTTGGTTTTTGTCCATCTTCTCTTTGGTCGCTTACGTGTTGACCAAGGTTTCGGTAACTATTTATGCCGGTGGTATTGTGGTTTCAGAACTATTGGGCATTCCGTTTTGGTATGGCGCCATTGGTGTGGTCATCTTTACCGGAATCTATACCATTATCGGTGGAATGAAGGCCGTAATATACACTGAAACCCTTCAGACGGTAATCCTTATCCTCGGCTCGCTGATCATTACCTATTTGGGACTTAAAGAAGTTGGGGGCTGGGGACAGTTGCACGAAACGGTAACTGCCGTAAGTCCAGATCATTTTAATATGTGGCGCCCTATGAGCGACCCTGATTTTCCATGGACCGGATTATTGTTCGGTGGAACCATTGTGGGTATTTGGTATTGGTGTACAGATCAATATATTGTACAGCGTACCCTTGCGGCCAACAACATTAAAATAGGTAGACGCGGGGCCATTTTTGGAGCCTATCTTAAATTGATGCCCATTTTAATTTTCTTGATTCCAGGTATCATTGCTTTTGCTTTGACCGTTCAAAATCCAGAAGTTTTTGCTGTTGAACGTGCGGATAGGGCTTTCCCTATGTTGGTGAAGACGCTTCTCCCAGTTGGATTGAAAGGTTTGGTAGCTGGTGGTCTTATGGCAGCTTTAATGAGTTCATTGGCTTCTGTATTTAATTCATGTTCCACAATTTTCACAATCGATATTTATAAAAAGTTGCGTCCAGAAAAATCTGAGCGCGAACTATTGACCATTGGTAAGATTGCTACTGGAATCATAGTGGTGTTAGGTATCATTTGGATTCCTATTATGGATAAAATTGGTGGAGGAGTCATGTACCAGTACTTGCAAAATGTACAATCGTATATTGCCCCTCCGGTAACCACAGTATTCCTATTGGGTATTATCTGGAAAAGGGTCAACTCAAAAGCGGCCATTACCACGCTTTTAGCGGGATTGGTCTTGTTGATACTCCGATTGGGCTCAGAAATTTATTATCAGCCGCAGATAGCAGCTGGTGAGGATGTTTCAGGCTTTATGTTTGCCTTTGCCACCGTGAACTTTGCGCACATGGCGATTTTTATGTTCATATTTTCCGTAGCTCTGTGTATTGCGGTGACCTTGGCCACAGCGCCTCCAAATTATGCATTGATCAAAGGATTGTCCTTCGGAACATTATCGGCGGAAGACCGCGCTGCAACCAAAGGAAGTTACAGTACCATAGATGTTGTGCTATCCGTA
The DNA here is from genome assembly GCA_030427985.1 of Bacteroidia bacterium. GTDB lineage: Bacteria > Bacteroidota > Bacteroidia > Flavobacteriales > Flavobacteriaceae > Flagellimonas. Next base: position 14,755 of record JAUIBH010000057.1, read on the forward strand.
TTATTGGTGGTCATTGTAGTTGCAATACTATCTTATTTTACAGGATAGGCTAATAAAGAAAAACAAAAGTATATTCCATTAAAAAAGCCCAGAAAGATTCTGGGCTTTTTATTTTTATGAGGTCTATCACTCCTTGAAATCTATTACTTTGTAATAGACTTTTTTGGGTTGGAGTTGCTCATTGAACAACAACGGATAATCCTTTCTTCCCCGTACCGGGAAATTATCTAACCATGTAAAGCGATCAGATATATTCCAAAAGGTTACTCCGGTAAGTGTATCACCAAAGTCCCTAAAAACCCGAAACATCATGTCATATTGCTCAATTTGCTTTTGCTCTTGTTCTGGTTTAAAAGCATCGTCCTCATCTTTTGGCAAGGGGTCCCTTCGGCTATGCTCTTTAGGATACACAGAAACATCCAGTTCGGTAATTTGCACCTCAACGCCCAACGAAGCATACTTTTCAATGGCATCCCTAAGTTCCTGCTCGGTGGGTTCATAAATAGAAAAATGCCCCTGAATCCCAACACCATGAATGGGTACTCCAGCGTCTTGGACCATTTTCACCACCCTATATATCTTGTCCCTTTTTATGGGATGCACCGCACTATAGTCGTTATAAAACAACTTTAGGTCAGGGTCCGCTTCATGGGCATATTCAAATGCCTTGATGATAAAATCCTCTCCACAGATTTGGTACCATGGAGAATCTCGTAAAAACTCATCTTCCTCGTCAGATACAGCTTCATTGACCACATCCCAGGCATAAATCTTGCCTTTGTACCGCTTCACCACGGTAGTAATATGATCCTTTAAACGTTGAAGCAGCACTTCTTTACTCACCTGATCGCCATTTTCATCTTTGAATATCCAATCACCAGCCTGACTGTGCCAGCACAATGCATGGCCCCGTAGCTTTAGGTTGTGTTCCACGGCAAAGTCGGCTATTTGGTCTGCATATTCCCAATTATACCGGTTCTCTTCTGGGTGGATTGGCCCCATTTTCATCACATTCTCCGGAGTCATGCTATTGAACTCCTTTAAGATCAGCGCAGCACTTTCACCTTGAAGCGCCCTTGGTGAAACTGCCACCCCAATGGGGAATTGATTTTTATAATAATCTTTTAGGCCTTTTTCTGATGATTCTTCCTGGGCATTCCCCATGGAAACAACCATTATGAGGCTAAGTAGGTTTATTAAAAAGTAATTTGGTTTGCTGTTGTTTGATGTTGTGTTCATTTATACATTTTTATGTTCAATAGCTTGATTTTAAGCAACTCCTTCAAACATGATCAAAGGCTTATATTATCATTTACCCCAAGATATTTTTCAGAAAATGATCCTTGTAGGCACGCCCAAGTGGTATTTTTGACCCATCGATAAGATAAACCAGGTTTCCCGATATACGATCTATCTTTTGGGTATTTACAATATGTGATTTATGCACTTGGAAAAAGTTTGGTGGTCCTAAAATATCTACCCAATGGCGCAAGGGTTCATTGGAAAGAATTTTTCTTTTATCGGTCCGGATTTCCGTGTAGTCAGAATCTGAAGAAATAGCCAAAATATCGTTGACGGATACCTTGATATGCTCATGGCTGGACTTAACATAGATTTCATTGACTTGGTTAGCCGCTACAGCCCCAATTTGCTCTTGTTTCTTGCTAGCCTTGTTCACTGCCTGCAAGAAACGTTGAAAGGAGAACGGCTTCAACAAGTAATCCACCACATTTAGATTATACCCTTCCAATGCATATTCTGAAAAAGCAGTGGTGAGGATAACGTCCGGCGCTTCGGGTATACTTTTTAAAAATTCTATCCCATTGATCTTGGGCAGATGGATGTCCAAAAACATCAAGTCCACAGATTCATTGTTCAAAAACTCCATGGCCTGAAGCCCATCAGAGAATATGCCCGCCAGTTCCAAATGGTTAACATCTTCAATAAATTTTTGAAGGATTCGCTGCGCAGGCGGTTGGTCTTCAACAATAATACATTTCATATTCCTTTACGCTTTTTCAAGTTCAAGCCTTAGGTATACAATATAACTATTGTTTTCTTCACTTATCTCCAATCTGTGTTTGTTGGGATATAAAAGTTCTAACCGCTTTTGAACGTTTCGAAGCCCAATTCCCTTGGCAATGGTATCTAAACTGGGAACCGCCTCAAAATTATTTCTACACCTAAATTCCATGACAGCGTCTGTCATTTTTACAGAGATATCTATTTCAATGTTCGAAGATTGTCCCGATTGGCTGTGCTTAAAGGCATTTTCTATGAACACGATCAATATGAGGGGTGCAATTTTATAGCCCGGTCTTATGTTTACCGTTTCAAAATTTACATGACCCCTTGTCTCAATTTGAAGTTTGTACAACCGGATAAAATTGCCCAGTTGCTCTATTTCCTTTTTTAAGGGCACAAACTGCTCTTTGGATTCATATAGCATGTACCGCAGCACACCGCTCATTTCCAAAATAATTTCTGGAGTTTTTGGTGAATTCTGAAGTGCATAAGAATACAAGTTATTCAAGTTGTTGAACAAAAAATGGGGGTTGATCTGTGATCGTAAAAACTGTAATTCACTCTCTTGAATGGTGGTTTGGAGCTCATCAATTTCGGCTTGTTTCTGTAAGGCGTCCCAACCAAACTTACACCCCGAAATAATGGTCATTACAGGCAAAATTCCCAAGAGTGAAACATACACCCCAGGAAAAGTATCTGCCCGTTTTGTATGTGGGTACATAAGAGGTTCCAATACCATTTCTTCCAATATAATTACAGCGGTCACCACCAGAATGAACCCTAAAAAGAACTGCCAATACTTTTTCTTATAAAGATATCTTGGCATCAAAAAGTAAGTCACAAGCACAGTCGCTGCGCTGTAATACAAAAGAAATATGGCCCTGTCCACATTTATGGCCTCCCTGTTTTTATCAAAAGAGAAAAACAACAGCACAATAATGTGAAGTACAATTTGAAAAAGAAGTTCTTTTCTGGAAATCAATTCAAAACAATTAAATCAAGAATCAAAACTAGGGATAAATATTATCTGAAAAAAAACTGTTTCGCCAACAACAAAGTTAACCCCATGAACAACAATTTAAGCATAGTTTTCTCCAAACCAGTTGATTAGGGGCAAACCTTAGTCGTTCACAGAAAATTGTTTAAAGTTCAACCCTATTTTACCATATTGGTCTTCATTTTTAAAAGGATAAAAATTATCAAATAGTAGTACTTTAACACTTGAAACAAATTAAACAATCACAAACACTTAAATTCAAACACATCATGAAAAGAATAACATTGACTTTGGCATTATTGCTCGGTTTTGCGGTCTCTGCACAGTCCACATGGAAATCTGATGGTGCCCACTCCAAAGTAGGTTTTGCCATTACCCACTTAATGATCTCTGAGGTTGAAGGCCATTTTGGGGAATTTGACATCACCGCAACAGCAACTGACACCTTTGAAGATGTCGAATTTACCGCAGACATTAAAACAACCAGCATAGACACCGACAATTCCAGAAGGGACGATCATTTGCGAAGCGATGATTTTTTTGCCGCTGAAAAACACCCATCCATCTCATTTAAAACCACCGGCTACGAGAAAACTGGAGATAAAACCTTTACGCTCACCGGAGACCTTACCATGCACGGTACCACCAAGCCCGTTACCTTGGAAGGAAAAGTGAACGGCATTATTACCGATCAACGAAGCCAAAAACTAAAGGCTGGCCTTAAAATTACCGGCACGGTGAACCGATTGGAATTTGGTGTAGGTGGTGACACCCCAACTTTGGGTGATGAAGTGGACCTTACCATTAACCTTGAAATGGCTCAACAATAAAAGATTACATTAAAAAATAATCGAAAGAATGGGCCAAATCATCCTAAAGGTTTTGGCCCAAATTCTTTGAATACATCTATTTTTGATCTCAAAGTAAAATCATGGGAAGAAAATCAGAAAACACGTTCCGGGAAATTCACCGTTACTTAGGATTCTTTTTGGCTGGAATTATGGCCGTTTATGCCATTAGCGGTATTGTGCTCACCTTCAGAAACACGGATTACATGAAGAGTGAAGTCCAAGTAGAGGCTACCTTAGAACCCAATCTTCAAGAAGAAGCTTTGGGTATGGCCTTGCGAAAAAGAGGATTCAAGGTTGATAAAACCGAAGGTGACCTGATGTATTTTAACGGGGGTACCTATAACACAAAAACGGGAGAAGCCTCCTATACCGTAAAACGTTTGCCCAAGATTCTGGATAATATGAACAAATTGCACAAGATGCACTCTGGTCATCCCCTATTTTGGCTGGGCATTTTCTTTGGGGTTGCCCTTTTGTTCTTTGCGGTATCGGCCTTCTTTATGTTCCGACCAAAGGCCCCCATCTACAAAAATGGGCTATATTTTGCAGCTGCAGGTTTTTTGTTGACGGTGATACTCCTGCTTGTTTAAGAAAACGTATTTCTTACAACATAAAGCTGCCAAAACAGGCGGCTTTTTCTATTTGGACCACTCCCTACTTTGCATAAAAAACTTATTGAAAGCACCCATTTAAGCCAATATTTCATTAAAAATCAGGAAACTATACCAAAAAATACTATCTTGTTGGTAGATGGAGCCTATTACAGACTTTGTCGGAAAAATTCCCCCTCCGAAAAAAAGTTCAGTTTGTAACCAAAAAATCAATCGGTTTTGAAAGTATTTATTATTTCCTGTGTTTCTCTACTCTTCGCTACAACTTCCTTTGGCCAAAAAACCATTCATGGGAAAATTACCAACCTAGGAAATCCGTTACAGGACGTTCACATTACCAATCTTTCTTCGGGAGACAACATTGGTTCTGACCAAAATGGCATGTATGAAATCATGGCCAAGCCCAAAGAGGAACTCCGGTTCACCTATGTTGGGATGGACACCATCTCTGTTATCGTAGAAGACGTCACCAAAATCCTCAACATACAAATGAAGATGCGGGTGGAAGAACTGGACGAGGTCACCGTTTCCAAAAAAGTGTTGAAAGGCCAAAAAGAGCTGGAACTGGAGTACGATTCCAACCCCAACATCATAAAATCGGCCTATGGGTATTTGAACAAAGAGACAGCCAATTATTCACTTCGAATCTTGGGAGAGGAAGAAATTGATAAAGCACCCGACCTTGAATTCTTGATAACCGGAAAATTTGCTGGCATAGGAGTAAAATGTGATAATAAGAATGAATTAATCGTCCAAATGAGGTCTTCATCAAGCTTGGGAGTAGGAGCAACTACGACCCTTTCTTCAAAGGGAGGTTCTTTCACCGGAGGTCCATCGCAAGGAGCAGTATTTGATATTGACGGAACAATAGTGACCCGTATCGGGTGTAGCACCTTATGGGGCAATATTCGAAGAATAGCATTTATTCCATCTTTAGCTGGTTTGGCCCGATATGGACATTTGGGTAGAAATGGGGTGGTCATTATTAATACAATAACGGGCACTGTTACCCCAAAAGAAGCAAATGGCGCACCATATGACCAAGCAAAACTGCGAAATAATTATCTCACTGAAAATGTAGTGGATGCCGAAGGTGTGGGCGCATCCTTGCCCAGCTATCTGAAAGAACTCAAGGAAAGTAAATCTACGGAAGCTGCCCGGGCAGTATTTGAAAAAAACAATGCCAAATATGCCAATCATGCTTTCTTTTATTTGGATTCCTACCGATACTTTCATGAAAGAGACAAAGCATTTGCGGAAAGTATCTATGACAAATACGTTGACCTGACGGACGAAAATCCTGTATTGTTGAAAGCCATGGCCTATGTTTTGGAAGCACAAGGCCAGCAGGAAAAGGCCCATGCGCTCTACAAACAAGTGTACAAGCTTCGGCCTGAATATGCCCAGAGCTTTATTGATATGGCCAACAGTTACCGCGATCTGGACAAACCTGAGTCAGCAGCATCGCTCTATGCACGGCATTCTTATCTTTTGGAGGAAGGCCTGTTGCCCAAAGACAGTTTGGAGCTTGCCGCAATCATGCAACGGGAGGTGGACAATCTTTTTGATTTGGACAACGGTTCCCTGAAAATTAAAAAACGAAAGAAAGATTTTGATGAGCGTAGCACGCGTTTGGTCTTTGATTGGAACGACTCAGAAGCGGAATTCGACCTACAGTTTGTAAATCCTGACAACCAATATTTTGAGTGGAAACACACCTTGGCCGAAATGCCTGACCGAATCCGTTCAGAAAAAGAATTGGGCTATGCCATGGCCGATTTTCTGTTGGACAATGAATTGTTGGGGACCTGGAAGGTCAATGCCACCTATCATGGTAACAAACAGGTTACGCCTACTTATATAAAAGCCACTATTTATAGAAATTACGGTAGCAAACTGCAAAGCAAGGAAGTCAAGGTATTCAAGTTGGGTATGCAGGGGGTGAACCAGCATCTATTTAATCTCAGGATTCCTTCGGAAGTGGTGCATAATTGAGGGGGCGGAATTATAATATTAATAGCAAATCAATCAACTAAAGTCCATAACATGAAAAGAAAATCATTGCTCCTACTCCTGTTTCTTATTTGCTCTATTGGTATAAATGCACAAACTGAAAAAGAACTATTGGGCAAGTGGCAACTCGTTAAGTGGACCCACAATGGAAAGGAAAAGGATATCATCAAAAATTTTAAAACGGATGAAGTCTATCAAGTTTTCTTGGATGGCAATAAGTTTGAAAGTGTAATCGGGGATAAAACAAAGAAGGGTAAATGGAAATTATCCAAGGACAATTCCAAACTTACCATCACATCGGCCTTAATTCCAGCTAAATTTAAAATATTGTCCTTTGACGCTCAAAAAAGGGTGATTGAACACGCTACTTTAGGTACTATGGAATACGCTAAGAAGGAGTGAAACCCACCATTAAAACAAGTTTTTCAGCTTTTCAGGTGCTTCAAAACGGTATCCAATATAAAAGACGGCATGCCATAAATTGTTGGTAACATCGTTATTGTCATCGTTATAGGACATTCCGTTCAGCTCACCAATTACTCCC
>JAUIBH010000149.1 GCA_030427985.1 Bacteroidia bacterium
GGGGTTCCAGTGGCTTTGGCCTTTCCACTTACTGAGAATGGGAACTTGCCTATTTTGAGTTCGTATCCTTTTTCTTTGGCCTGTTTTTCGGTCAATCCAACGGAAGCCACTTCAGGAATACAGTAGGTACACCCAGGAATATTGCCATAATCCAGCGGCTCAACATGCATGCCTGCAATTTTCTCAACACAAAGGATTCCTTCGGCAGATGCTACGTGTGCCAATGCTTGGCCTGGGGTAACATCTCCAATAGCATAATAGCCTGGAATATTGGTTTGATAGTAATCATTGACCAAAATTTTATCACGGTCAACAGCAATTCCAACATCTTCCAATCCAATATTTTCAATATTGGTTTTGATGCCCACTGCAGAAAGAACGATATCGGCTTCCAGAACTTCTTCTCCTTTTGATGTTTTGATGGTGGCTTTTACACCATCCCCAGAAGTATCCACTTTGGTGACCTCTGCTGAGGTCTTAATTTTTACCCCAGCCTTTTTAAAGCTGCGCTCCAATTGTTTGGACACATCCTCGTCCTCAACGGGAACAATATTAGGCAAGTATTCCACTACGGTCACTTCGGTTCCCATGGAATTATAGAAATAAGCAAACTCGATTCCAATGGCACCACTACCTACCACAATCATTTTCTTGGGTTGCTTTTCCAGGGACATGGCCTCGCGATACCCAATTACTTTTTTACCATCTTGAGGTAAACTTGGCAATTCGCGACTACGAGCTCCAGTAGCGATGATGATGTGGTCCGCAGAATATTCAGTTTTGTCACCGTTTTCACCGGTGACCTCTATTTTTTTTCCAGGTTTAACCTTTCCAAAACCATTGATGACCTCGATTTTGTTCTTTTTCATAAGGAACTGAACACCTTTGCTCATTCCTTCGGCCACGCCCCGACTTCTTTTAACAACGGCACCAAAATCGTGCTCTACGTCCTTTACACTCAGTCCATAGTCCTCTGCATGTTTCAAATACTCAAAAACCTGAGCGGATTTCAAAAGGGCCTTGGTAGGGATGCATCCCCAATTGAGACAAACACCGCCTAAACTTTCCTTTTCCACAAGGGCTGTTTTGAATCCAAGTTGTGAGGCTCTGATAGCGGTTACATATCCACCGGGACCACTGCCCAAAACAATTACATCGAACTTGCTCATTAGATCTTGATTTTAAGTTGTTAGATTTGAAGCCTGCCTTTGAGCGGGCAGGTGCAAAAGTACGGAATTCAATCCCCAATTCCCAAGTCCAAGAAAATCAAAAATCACTTTGTTTGTGAAATCAGATTTTATCTTTCCCAAACATCTTTTTATTGAAGGCATTGGAGCCTCCTTTTGGGATGGAAAGTGATTTCCATTGTGGTCCTTTTATCATTTTTCCGATAAAAACCAGTTGCCCAACATGGCTTGCATAATGTGCCAATTGGCGGTTTACGGCCTCAGTAAGGGTGTGCTCCTCATCCCTTATTTTGATTTTGGTGTCAAAATTTGAAGCATCAATTTTTTTGAGGGCATCAAACAGGCAATTCCAACCCTTTTCCCAAGCGGCGATCATTTCATTTTTGGAAGCAAAAGGAGCCTCAAATTCCATCTCCCGATCACGCCATGGTTTTTCACCATCTTCCGTCAAAAAATGGGTCCATCGGCTCAACATATTGCCTACCAGATGTTTTACAATGATTGCAATGGAGTTGTCGGTTTCTGAATAGGTCCAAAGGATATCTTCATCAGTAAGCTGGGCAAAAGTGTTGTCACCCATGGTCTTATACCGATGAAACTCAAAAATGACGTTGGAAAGATAGTTCTCTTGAAAATTCATTCGTTTTCTGCTGGATCAAAGCCAATACTCACCGAGTTGATGCAATAGCGTTGTCCGGTAGTTTCTTTTGGGCCATCATTAAATACATGCCCTAGGTGGCTTCCGCAATTGGCACAGACCGTTTCGGTTCTAATCATCCCATGTGTGGTATCCCGGATGTATTCAATCGCACCTTCCACAGCTTGGTCGAAAGAGGGCCAACCACAACCACTCTCAAATTTGTGCTCGCTTTCAAAAAGTTTGGCATTGCAAGCCTTGCAATGGTAGTCGCCATCTTCAAAATGCAGGTCGTATTTTCCAGTGAAAGGGCGTTCCGTACCTTTTTGGCGCAGTACGTAATATTCCTCTGGAGAGAGTTCATTTTGCCACTCTTCTTCCGTCTTGTGGATATCGTATTTCTTGGTCATGCTATGTAAAAATTAATTCCCGTCTGGGATAAAATCCAATGCAACCCCGTTAATGCAATGCCGCTTTCCTGTGGTTTCACGAGGGCCATCGTTAAAAACATGCCCTAAATGACCACCACATACGGCGCAGTGCTCCTCGGTACGAGCCACACCTATTTTATAATCCGTGTCATAAGCCACGTTGCCTTCAATTTCTCTGTCAAAACTGGGCCAACCGGTTCCTGAATCGAATTTGTGCTCACTTTTAAAAACGGGCGTTCCACATCCGGCGCAGACATAAGTTCCCTTTTGTTTGTTGTCCAAAAGGTCGCTTGTAAAGGCATTTTCGGTGGCTTCCTTCCGGAGGACATAATATTCCATGTCAGTCAGTTCTGCCTTCCATTCGGCATCAGTCTTGGTGACTTTGTAGGCCGTTTCTTTTTTAGCTTCCTTTTTCTCTTCTTGCGATGTACCCTTGCACCCAATAAAGGCCAAAAGCATGATCAAAAGCAATTTTTTTCCCATTTTCGTCTTTTTTATTCAATAGACGTGGTTTTTTGCCTATCCTTTCAAAAATACCAAAAAGAAAAGTCCCAAAGGAAACCTAAGGGACTTTAAAGATATTTTTATGGAATGCGGTTAATTCAACTCCAATTTTTGAACTTGATTTTCCTCGATACCCAAAGCAGACATAACATTTTCAATATTGGAGGTATCCATTTTGGAGGCATTGGCAAAAACACTGGGCACAAACACAATCCTAAAAATTTGATCATCTGTAAAATCAGTGCTCAGCGTTGATAAATCAAAATTTCCCTCAATAAAGATTTCGGTATCCACAAAAGTGTGCTCAAACACGTACTGGATAGTCCCTTCGGGAAGGAAGTAGTTTTGCGGAATCTGGCTCCATAAGTCGGCATCGCTACCATCTTGCAACCCTACGGTACCGGTCCATCTATAGACCAGAACAGCATCTGCTTCAAAAACTTCAAAGTCGGTAACATCACTAAAATTAATTAGGGTGCTAAAAATGTTATCAACATCATCATACCCGAAGTTGACACCTTCCACTTCCACGACTTGTCCTTGGATGCCATCGGCACCATCAAAACCATCATTTCCGTCAAACCCTGGAGGGCCTTGTGGACCTTCACAGGCCACAGTAAATACTATGAGCATAGCTCCGATAATTGTATAGAATTTATTCATGATTTTGGATTTTTGATTTGTTTTCATTTTTTCTGTTTTTCAATAAAAATCAAAAAGCATTCCATTTTTTCAAAAGAACAGGATTTTATTTGAAAGGATTCGGCTAAAATCGTAATCTTGAGGAAAGATATGTTATATTGTAAATGCTAAACATAGTTTATGTCCAACGTAATTGTCCACAGTTTATTTTCAGAATTTGATATCAATCTTTTTAAGGCCGGAAAACATTTTCGGCTTTATGATAAATTAGGGTCGCACCTTATTGAGGTAGATGGAGTAAAGGGCACATATTTTGCGGTTTGGGCTCCTTCCGCCAAATCGGTTTCTGTGATTGGTGATTTTAATTATTGGAATGCCGGAGAGCATGAACTCAATGTACGATGGGACGGCAGTGGTATTTGGGAAGGTTTTATTCCCGGTGTGGACAAAGGCACCAAGTACAAATACAAAATCCATTCGCACAACAATGATATTTGGACTGAAAAGGCCGACCCCTTTGCGCGATTCTGTGAACAGCCCCCCAACACGGCTTCCTTGGTTTGGGATGCGCCATATAACTGGAAGGATGCAACAT
>JAUIBH010000058.1 GCA_030427985.1 Bacteroidia bacterium
CTTCTTTGTCATTTTTAAGTGATTTAAATGGTTAATGAATCCATCTTCAAGGCTAGCCTTGAAGATAACAAAACCATCACTTAACTTTAGGCCAAGTTCAGTCCACTTTTAGTTGAAGATTTACAATAGGTGCCATAATAGAGGCACCATGCATTGATTTATTTACTGGTACTGGTGGGTTTCTTGGAAAATTTATAACGTCTGTACAACCAAACTATAAGGAAGAACAGCGCAATCAGTACTGTGGTCGTAATAAGTGCGGTTATTTGGTTGGGAATCGCTTCATCCATATTCTAAAGTTAACGAATATTTTTGGTTTGTCCCATATTGTATATAGGTGCCTGGAAATAAATATAGGTACCCATCAAATACTCTTGAATATAGATAAAAGTGGCGTTTTTTCAACACTACTTAATGCGAGAGCCTTTTTCAACATATCTCCAGACCCCGGGATTCTCCGGATCTCCATACTTATTTTCACCCGTCCATATATACCCATTAAAGTCCTCATCAAAGATGATTTCACCAAATCTCTCGTGATACTCCTCCTCTGAGGCATCCACTCCATTCCGGATGGTTAGTTTACGATTTTTGGCGTCCCAATCCAGAACATCATTCTGAACCTTATGCCAATTACTGAACATGGAGGTCATTTCAAATTGTTGGGTTTTGGAATTGTAATGAATGTACCAACGATACATCCTTTCCTTTCCAGTGGATGAAATGGCTTTTGATTCCAATTCTATATAAGTGCTGTCCATCACATAGCGGCCTGTGCGAATACTTTTTTCCCACCATCCTTCTTCGCTATTGTCTTCCCGTAGTTCCCATGTTCCAATTAAAAAACCCAAATCGTTTATACTTTTTTCTTGCGCGGTCAAGATTCCCATTGCACAAATGGCAACTCCGAATAAAAAGATACTTTTCATGATATGATCGATTTTTGATTGACCCCATCAATTTAACCATTTTTCAATTGATTTTGAATGGGAAGTTTTCGGATGCGAATCCCCGATGCATCATAAATGGCATTCGTCAAAGCAGGAGCGGCGGGAGGCAATGGAGGCTCTCCCAATCCCCTTGGCGGCAAATCATTTTTTATGAATTCCACATGCATTTCTGGGATCTCCTTCATACGCATCCAAGGGTAATCATGAAAATTGGATTGCTCTGTGGCACCATCCCGAATGGTAATTTCACCATAAAGTGCTGCGCATAGCCCTTCCAAGATTCCACCCACCACCTGTGCCTTAGCTCCAGATGGATTGACCACAATGCCACAATCCACTACAACATCCACACGTAAGATCTTTAAATCTCTATTTTCTGTAACCTCAACAGTGACCACTTCGGCAATAAATGAGCCTGAGTTCTTGGCCGCAGCAAAGCCTCTACCTTGACCTTTGGGCAATGGTTCATCCCACCTACTGTTTTTTCTGACTTGCGCCACTACCGCAATCAAACGACCAACATCGTATTCATAGTCCCCAACAACGGGTACCATACGAGATGGACCTACAAAATCCAAAAAATAATCAATGGGGTCTTTATGATTCAAAATGGCCAATTCGCTTAAAAAACTTTGTGCTGTAAACACATTGGCCGATTGGGCCACAGCACGCCACTGTCCCAAAGGAATATCGCTCATTACATGGCCGTATTCAAATTGAAGATTAGGCACAAATCCTGCAGGAAATTCATATTCATCAATTTCGGTTCCAGCAGGGCCTCCCTCCCTGCCTAAAGATGTAACTCGGGAGGCATTGGCCAAAATATGTTGCCATCCCACTACTTTTCCATTTCCATCCATAGCCGCGGTCAACTTTTGGACACTTGCCGGGCGATACCAGTCATGTTTAATGTCTTCTTCCCTTGTCCAAGTCAGTTTCACAGGTTTTCCCATTTTTTTTGAAAGCACTGCGGCATCCATGGCATAATCCACGTAATATCTTCTTCCAAACCCACCACCAATACGCGGCAGATGAATTTTAATTTGTTCCGGTTTTAATCCAAAAAGTTTAATTAACCCTTGCTCCAGCGCTTCAGGATTTTGCGTGGGCGCCCATACTTCGCAAAGATCTTCCCTAAAATCCACGGTGCAGTTCATGGGTTCCATAGTCACATGGGCCAAAAAAGGCAGCTTATAGGTTTGTTCGAAAATTGTGGCTGCATTTTTTTTTGCGGTATCAAAATCTCCATCCTTGCGTACCACGGTGGTATGGTCCAGTTGTTCTCTAAATCGGTTCAACAGTTCTTCCGTGTTTTCTTTTCTGGAATGGGAATTGTTCCAGTTTATTTTCAATTTTTCAGCACCTTTAAACGCCGCCCATGTGGTATGGGCCACTACAGCCACCCCATTCACAAAATTGGGGCTGTTGGGACCCAACAACCTCCCCCCATACTCTGTATTATCCAACGCTATGACATCAATGATTCCCCCCATGGCCCTAGTTGCGGTATCGTCAAAACTTTCAACACCACCCTCATGTACAGGGTTTTTTGCCACTGTGGCATATACCATTCCCGGAAGTTTAATATCGATGGAAAATTTAGCACTCCCATCCACCAATTCCCTCGAATCTACTTGAGGAAGGCTTTGGCCCACAATGGTGTAGGTATCTGAAGGTTTGAAGGTCACCTCCTCGGGCAGTTCCATTTGCGAAGCTTCTGCCACCAACTCCCCAAACGGAATGCTATTTCCCGTTTCTATATGGATTACCTTGCCATCTTGTGTTTTGAATTCAACCGCGGGTTTTTGCATCCGATTGGCAGCAACATCGATAAGAACGCTTCTGACCTTGGCTCCCGCAGTTCGCATCATTTCCCAATTTAGAATCACAGCATAGCTGCCACCGGCCCATTGTTCGTCATACAGTTTGTTGTAATCCCCTTGAACCACCTTCACTTTTTGCCAATCCGCTCCCAATTCCTCGGCCAATATCATGGGCAAAGCTGTTTTGATTCCTTGTCCTATTTCGGGATTTTTGGCGATGAGGGTCACCCAGCCCTCCGTATCAATTTCTATGAGGGGCAACATTGGATAGTTAACCGCAGGCTCATTGGGCATACAGGAATGAAAATGCAATCCCAATACCAAAGCACCGCTTGCCGATGCAGTCAACTGCATAAAATTTCTTCTGTTCAATGTGTTATTCATGATTTCGTTTTTTGATTTCTTTCCCTTCGACAACCTCATAAATTTGATTGGCTTCCAAATTTGTGGCCGTTTGTTGTATCCCTGAAGGCCACTGAATCTCAATCTTTTGGATTTTTGAATCACCCAGGCCAAAATGGACCTCAGGTGCGTTTTCACTGCCATAACCCGTTTCGCGAATGAAATAGCGTGTCAAGACAGTTCCATCTTCCAAAGTGAGCTTAGCCCAACTACCAATACCGTAGGTATTTGATTCTTCCCCTTGCAATTGGAAGACAACCCAATTTTTGACCGGATTAAGGTTGATGTAGCAATCGTTGGGTTCTGCCTCCCCTCCCCAATTGCATACATAAAGGTCCAAACCCCCATCCCTGTCCAAATCTCCCGAGGCTGTTCCCGCCGAAATATGGCCTTCAATGGCGGGCAATGTGTTATATATGCGTTGCATGGAAAAATCCTTTCGACCCAAAAAGAGGAAATTCTGAATCTCTGGATAGCCTTCCGTACCATTAGCCACATAAAGGTCTAACCAACCATCGTTATTAAAATCGCCCCAAGTCTGCCCTTTTGATGGACGATGGATTTCATAGGCCATTTCTTTATTTGATTTTGTAAACTGCCCCTTTCCCGAATTTTCATAGAGTACATTCTCATCAGATACAGAGACATTGGTGACATAGACATCCAAATCGCCATCATAATCATAATCCACCAACGAAATACCATAAGTGGCGTTCTCCTCTTCAACGTGCACGCCATTGGTTTCCTCCATAAATCCACCTTGTGCTGTTCCTAAATAGAGATAGTTTCTATGTTTTTGAATCACTTGGCCTTGTTGGTCCTTCACCACAAAATTGGCCACATAAAGGTCCCATATCCCATCTCCATTGATATCTCCCCAAGCACATGACCGTCCATCACCTTTATTGGAGAGCCATGGCCCTTTGGACAGTCGGGTGAACATGCCTTCCCCAGTATTGACATATAAATTATCGGGTTCGCCATCACGATTCACCACGAATACATCCATATCGCCATCCAAGTCATAATCACACCAGCACGCTCCGGGAGAATTGGTTGTATCGTTTGTTAAATCACCGGCTTCCATTGGAGTGAAATTGGCCTTTCCATCATTCAGATAAAGGAGGTTTTGAACCCCAAATTGTGTTGTGAAAAAGATATCCTGGTCGCGGTCATTATCCACATCCACAGTGTGGACAGATTCGCTCCAAGCCTGAATATTGTTGTCTGAAATAGCTTTTCCACTAAACTGATTTCCTTGATTGAGATAAATGGTATTGCCCAAAAGTTGGGTAGAATCCACTTGATTGGCAATGACCAAATCCAGATAACCATTCCCATCCAAATCGGCAACGGACACTCCTCTTGAGCCTTGCGGAAGACCCTCCAGATGCAATTTCTTAAACTGTACTTCTTGGGCAATGGACAAGCAAAATGTACACATCAGCCATAAAAACAACAGTGGGTGTTTCATTTATTCATAGTGTTTGATGGGAGAAATCCCTATCCTAAACTATCTAATAAAAATGTTGCCAATGGGTGTTTGCAGCGAACGGTAAGAATTTTGATAGTGAATGGTACTAGTGCGTCCTTTCCTTGAAAAAATGTAAAATCTCCTTTGAGAAGCTACGACTTACTTTGTGGGCACTGCCATCCTTTAAAATCAGTTCGTACCCTTGGGATGTATTGCCCGCCAATTCAGAAACATAATTGACATTGACAATGGTGGACCGATGAATTTTTCGGAACATTTTGGCGGGCAGAATGTGGTGGAATTCCTTGAGCGGCTTTCGCATCACAAAAATACCGGAGGTGGTTGAAAGTTTTGTGTAGTAGTTTTCTGAAGCCAACCAATGCACTTGATTAGGTTCACAAAAGTAGGTCTTGCCTCCTCGGGTAAGCTCCAACAGAAGTGGGTTTTCAGGCTCGCCCTCTTGCTTTTGTCTTGACCATAATTTATCTATCACAAGCCAAAGCAACCCAAAATCTATCAGTGTCCAAAAAATAAAGAAATAGCGATACACCCCAAACCTAGATTCGGGAAAATCCAGATAGGGACTAAAGTTTGAGCTTATCGTAAAAAACCATCCAAAATGGCAGGCAATCCACACGAGCCCTACAAAAAACCCAATCCATTTGCCATACTTTTTGGAAAGTGTCCTCTTGCTTACCACCTTCAATAGGTAAAAACCAATCACCCACGCCACCCAAATGACCAATTGCCATGCAAAAACAGACCAGAGGGGTATCTGATCCCGAGAGGAATATTCCCGCCAATGAATCAACACAGCTAGAAGGGTGGCAATGATTGTGAGTATTCCTAAAAAATTCTTGGTTTTCATGAGAACAAGATGGCAATAGCATTTAATTTACTCCTTTACCATCAGCATAAAGTTATTAAATAGTCCCAATCCACAGACTTTAAATGTACCACCCTACTAATACCTCCTGTATGTGACTTTACCCAAACATGAGGTGTCCTATATACTAAACCCCCTAAGTCAATGCCTATCCGAAGCATCAACAAATACACGGTCATTAAGCGGTTCAGTCTTGGAAAACGGATGTACGATGTCTTGGACATTATCTATATCCAAGAACACGACCTTAATATATTGGAACCCCAAAAAGTGTTCAATGACAAAAAGGAGTATGTAACAGATATCTCTTCAGACATGTATCTATCCTTGAGGAAGGGCTTTATCGTGCAAAGTATCGATAACTGTTAAATCCAATTTAACAACCAAAATTCATACCCCCATATTTGACCGTTTTTGGCGCGCTTGCACCACACAAAATTGTATTGCATCAATATTTCCATCAAACGAATCAATACCTGCAGTTAATGATGGGTATATTAAAAATGAACAAAAAAACATAATAACGATGGAAGCTGTAAAGGCAAAAAATAAAACTTTTAAAAAAATTGGATTTACCTATTTGGAAACCGCAGAAATTGTGGTGGCCCTTAACACCGTATTGGCCAATTACCAAGTTTTCTACAACAAGCTCAGAAACTTTCATTGGAACATAGAAGGACCTGATTTCTTTGAGCTTCACGAAGAATTTGAAAATGAATACAATGCAGTCAAGGAAAATATTGATGTTGTGGCCGAACGCATACGTGTTTTTGGAGTGAAGAGTAATTTCTCACTAAAGAGAACCTTGGAACTTTCCAACATTAAAGAACAGGAAAAGAACATTTCTGCCCTAGAAATGGTACGAGAGGTCCTCAAGGATTATGAAATTATCCACGACAGTCTGTTGGATGGAGTAAATGCTTCATTGGAAACCGGTGATGTCGCCACTGAGCAAATGTTGACCGATTTTATTACCGAACTCGAAAAAAGACACTGGATGTTCACCTCCTACTTAAAATAGGAAGCAATCCAACTACAAAACAATTTATGAATCTTAAAAATCATACTATGAAAACTATATTGACACTATTTTCATTCTTGACCCTCACCGCCTTTGTTGGATACGGACAAGACTGGGTCATGAATGCCACACAAGAATTGAAAACGTTTACCGTATCTGAAAATGGAAAAGAAAAAGAGTTTAGCGTTAAAGTGATGGAGCATAGGAATTATGCCGTGGAACTGAACAAGAAAGATAAAGGAATGGTCAATCAAGACCGAAAATCAATGCCTGCATTCGTTACAAAGTTAATCGCAATTGACTATGATTCGGATGATGCTTATGACAGCTACACGACCTTAAAGTATAAAGGTTCTGATAAAAATGCATTTGAAATGTCACCAACGGATGAAGGCTTTGAAATTAGAGTAAATGATAGAAAAATGCGCTACAATGTATTGGATGATATGTACTACATCAAAGATAAAAACAAAGATTTCTTTATCATCGAAGAATTTACAGCCACACCATAACATCAAAACAATACAATCAAAGTTTGTTTTTTGATTGATTGATGGGTCGGGAGAAATCCCGGCTTTTTTTATGGTCTTGAAAAGCCTTTTCCAACTATATTTGAACCACAAAACACCACCTATGAAACCTTGGTTACGCCCTATTACCCTTGAAGGAAATCTAGTTCGGCTGGAGCCCATGCAGAAATCGCATAAAGTGGACTTGGTCTTTGCTGCTTCAGACGGCAATCTTTGGGAATTGTGGTACACCACCGTTCCTTCGCCACCCAACATGGATTCTTATATGGACACTGCCCTTTTGGAACAGCAAGCTGGCCATTCTTTGCCCTTTACGGTGATTGACAAAAAAACCGGGAAAGTTATCGGCAGTACGCGCTATATGAATGCCGACTCCAAAAACAGAAGGGTAGAAATTGGGTCGACCTGGTATGCACAACGTGCACAACGCACGGGTGTAAATACCGAATGCAAATACCTTTTACTGAAACATGCCTTTGAAACATTGAACTGCATTGCGGTAGAATTTCGAACACACTTCCATAACCATGCTTCAAGAAATGCCATATTGCGGTTGGGTGCCAAGCAAGAGGGCATCATCAGAAATCATCGGATTGATGAACAGGGCAACCTTAGGGATACCGTCCTATTTTCCATTTTGGACAGCGAGTGGAAAACCGTAAAAACTTCGTTGGAGTTTAAAATGAAACGTGGTAGTTCAAAATAATATCTGCTTAAGCTTTGCTTTGTTTCAGCAGATGGGCAAAATTGTAGCTGGCCAGTTCCAAGTTTTCAAAACTTTTGGCCTTTGCATCGTCCAGATTCCCTACTTGGTTTAAAATGGAAACGGCGTAATCCAATCCCATTTGCTGCATTTCTTCTATGGATACATTGACGGAACCACAAAAAGCAGCAATGGGAACTCCTTTTTTCTGTGCCGACTGAATGACCCCTGCAATCGTTTTTCCCGAAAAGGTCTGCCCGTCCAATTGCCCTTCACCAGTAATGATCCAGTCCGTTTTTGCCAAAGCTTCATCAAAATTGGCCAATTGCATGACCAAGTCCACCCCGGAGGTCAACTTGGCGTTTAAAAACACTACCGCTCCGGCACCCATGCCTCCTGCGGCACCTGCACCCGGAATTTGCTGCACATCAACCCCAAAAGTGGTTTGAATAATCTTGGCAAAATGCTCCAATCCTTTATCCAGTAGTTCCACTTCTTCTGGCGAAGCCCCTTTTTGGGGGCCATACACATGCGCTGCTCCATTTTTGCCATAAAGCGGATTATTCACGTCGCAGGCTATCTGAATATTTACTCCATCCAGCTTTTCATGAGCCTTTTCACTTCGGATTTCCTGCACGCGGGCCAGATTTTTTCCAACAGGTTCCAACAATTGACCTTTTTCATCCAAAAATTCATAGCCTAAAGCCGTGGCCATGCCCATACCCCCATCGTTGGTGGCACTTCCACCAATGCCCAGCACGATGTTCTTTGCACCCTTCTCCAGAACATCCACAATCATTTCTCCGGTTCCCAAGGAGGTAGTGTGCATGCAGTTCATTTCGGTTTTGGTCAACAATTTGTATCCAGAGGCTTCTGACATTTCAATAAAGGCGGTTTTCTTGTCATCGGAAAGTAGATATTCCGTTTTTATTTTTCGAAACAAAGGGTCGGTTACCTCTAAAGAAATGGAATGGGCATTGAGATAATGGGCCACCACTTCAATGGTGCCATCACCCCCATCGGCCAAAGGTCTTTTGAGTATTTCCGCTTGGGGAAAAACCTTTTTGATGCCACTTTCCACAGCGTCGCAGAATTCATGACCGGTCAATGAACCTTTATATTTATCGGGAGCCAAAACAAATTTCATCCTTACAATGTACTCAAAAATTGATGAACCCATCGGTTTTTAAACGCTTGGATTTTTCGTGCAAATAAAACGGCACAGGTTTTGCTTCTGAGGGGGAAGTATATACCTTTAATCAAAAAATAAAATCATGAAAAAAGTATTCTTTCCAATAATCACACTGCTATTTTCAACAGTACTATTTGCCCAAACCAAAACTTTTTTGGATGTGCCCTATCTGGAAACTTCGGCCCAAGTGGACACCTTGGTAACCCCAGATAAAATCTACCTCAACATTACTATTCAGGAGAAAGACTCTAAAGGGCGTGTGTCAGTAGAAGAACAAGAAAACAAAATGGCACAACGGTTAAGAGCTTTAGGCATCGATTTGGACAAACAATTGGTAATAAAGGACCTCAGCAGCAACTTTGAAAAATACTTTCTTCGAGGAAAAGAAGTCCTTAAAAGCAAGCAATATTCCCTTTTGGTCTACTCTGGCAAACAAGCTGCTGATGTACTGGTGGCCTTGGAACAATTGGACATTGCCAATGCGCGTCTGGAAAAAACCGAATATTCCAAAATGGATGAATTGGAATTGGAATTGAAAGCCCGAGCAGTAAAAAAAGCCAAACAAAAAGCGGATGCGCTTACCCAACCTCTCGGACAAAAAGTGGGATTGGCCATTCATATTGTAGATAATTCACAGCCGTATTATCCAAGATACAACCAAGCTCCCATGATGGAGATGAAAGCGGTTTCTGCGGATATGGGTCAAGCACAGCCTTTGGACATCGATTTTGAAAAAATCAAGGTGGAGACCACTGTGAATGTGAAATTTGCATTGTCCAATTAACTACCTTTCATTCGTCATATGTGAAACAACTGACACGATGAAATTAGCACTAACTCTATTGCTGTTCCAAGTAGGGCTTATGTCCGCACAAGAAACCTTACAATGGTCCGAAGGACAAACCTCGCCCAAGGCTTCTTTGGAAGATGTTGATTGGATTCCCGGTCATTGGCAGGGAGAGGCCTTTGGCGGTCTGGCCCAAGAAATCTGGAGCGAACCCATGGGTGGTTCCATGATGTTCGTCTTCCGATTGGTGACGGATAATCAAGTTTCTTTTTATGAAGTGGGACATATTCAAGAGGTGGATAATTCCATCATTCTACAATTGAAGCATTTTGATAAGCGTTTGAAAGGATGGGAAGAAAAGGATGAAACGGTAGATTTTAGACTGGTAAAACTAGAAAAGAACAAGGCCTATTTTGAAGGTTTCACCATAGAAAAAGTGAGTGAGGACAAAATAAATATGTGGGTTCTAATTGAATCAAAAGATTCATCCGAAGAAGTACTTTTTGCTTACAAGCGTATGTAATTTGAACAAATCGAGAACAGATGGTCCTGACTTTACCAACAGGTTCATTGGGGTTTTGTATCTTACCAGAAGCTTATTCAACTCAAAAAGTGAGTAATGGCAGATTCCTTTTGGTTAGATAAAGAATTTATTAAACAGGATTATACACAGCATAAATTACCCAAGGGCGATTATGAGAACTGCCGTTTTGTGGATTGTAAGTTTGCCAAGGGATTTTTGGACAATCAAAATTTTGTGGAATGCACCTTTGAAGGATGTGATTTTACCAATACCAACATTGCACATACCATTTTTAATGATGTCACTTTTCTGGATTGTAAGATGGTTGGACTTCAGTTTGAAACGAGTAACCCTCTGCTATCTGGTTTCCATTTTGAAGGATGCAATCTTTCTGTTGCCTCGTTTCATGGAATGGAGCTCCCCCAAACCCGTTTTGAGGACTGCAAATTGCATCAAGTTGATTTCACACAAGCAAAATTAAAGGGATGTTCCTTTCCTAATTCAGATTTAAAGGATGCCACTTTTGACGATACGGATTTGGAGCAAGCCGACTTTACTTCCGCTATTAATTTCAACATTGACCCCTCCATTAATCACTTGAAAAAAAGCAAGTTCAGTAAAGATGGACTCATGGGTTTGCTAAAAAAATATGATATTGTGGTCACCTAATCTTATATCATGACCGAAAGACAATGCTTGGAATGCGGTGCAAAACTATTGGGGCGGATAGACCAAAAATACTGCTCC
This sequence comes from Bacteroidia bacterium, assembly GCA_030427985.1. Classification (GTDB taxonomy): domain Bacteria; phylum Bacteroidota; class Bacteroidia; order Flavobacteriales; family Flavobacteriaceae; genus Flagellimonas. The sequence continues at coordinate 11,039 of JAUIBH010000058.1, forward strand.
GACCATTGCCGCAATGCCTACAACAACCGTCTGAACAAGGATAGTAAAAACCTGGTCCGCAACATCAACAACAAACTCAGAAAGAACTATCGCATATTGGACAGTTTTCCTTTAAAAGAAGGTAAAACCACAACCACAAAAATGAGGTTGATGGACAAAGGCTTCGATTTTGAGTATATCACCAACTTGTACACCACCAAAAAAGGCAGCACCTACTATTTTGTATATGATTTAGGATATTTACCGCTAGACAATGATTATTATATGATCGTGAAACGGGAATAAAAGAAAAAACTATTTCCAGTTATGGGAACTGAGCTTTAAAGCTGCGATTACAACATCCTTACGACTGATCTGCCCAACAAGGATGTCATTTTTCATCACGGGCAAACGTCGTCTGTTGTGTCGGTCAAAAACTCCGGCTGCATCAAAAATGCTCATATCATGAGGAATGGTCTCCACGTTTTTGGTCATGAAACGCTCCACGCTTTTGTCTAAAATAGGCTGGTTAAAGTACCTGCTTTCCGAAATTTGTTTCATACAGTCTGCCTCGGATATGATTCCAACCAAAAATCCATTACCATCCAAAACGGGTCCACCGGAAATATGGTACTTGGCAAAAGCTTCCATTACTTCCAAAATGGACTGTTCAGGAGTAAACGTAACCAACTTTTTGGTCATGTAGTCCTCTACCAAAATAGGAGCATTGTATTTTTTCTTGGACTCCTCTTTGGAACGCACGCCTTGAAAACTTTTGATAGCCATAAGGTTAATATTTAGAGTTAAACAATAAATATAAACTTTTTTGGAGAATTGTCTAATTTTTAACGTTAAAATGTGCGAACCTTTCATAAATTCATACATTTAGATACCAACAAAACCAAATCATGAAATTTTCAAAAACCCTCGCCCTCCTCCTCTTATTTTTTGCAGTGTATTGGAGTTATAAATCCCTAATGCCATCTTATTCCCCTGATGAAAATGCCACAGAAGAGCATTTTTCCACGGATAGGGCATTGTTCCATGTTAAAAATATTTCCATTGAACCCCATGCTGTTGGCTTTCCAGGGCATGCCCGGGTGCGAGCCTATATCATAGCCGAGCTTAAAAAAATGGGGTTGGAAACCATCACCCAGGAAGGATATACGGCTGGCGATTGGGGCAATTTGAGCAAAGCCACCAATATTTTGGCCAGAATAGAAGGTTCAGGAGATGGAAAAGCACTTTTATTACTGTCGCATTATGACAGCAACCCCCATTCCTCCTACGGCGCAAGTGACGCTGGAAGTGGCGTGGCTACCATCTTGGAGGGTATTAGGGCCTTTTTAGCTGAAAACAAGGCCCAAAAAAACGATATCATCATCCTTATCACCGATGCCGAGGAATTGGGGCTCAACGGCGCCGACCTATTTGTGAACAACCATCCTTGGGCCAAAGATGTGGGGTTGGTTCTTAATTTTGAAGCGCGCGGCAGTGGAGGGCCCAGCTATATGCTTATTGAGACCAATCGTGGAAATGGAACATTAATCAAAGAGTTCACAGAGGCCAATCCAAAATATCCCGTAGCCAATTCCTTGGCGTATAGCATCTACAAAATGCTCCCCAATGACACAGATTTGACCGTCTTTAGGGAAGATGGCGACATTGAGGGCTTCAATTTTGCTTTTATCGATGATCATTTTGATTATCATACCGCTTTAGATACTTATGAACGGTTAGACAGAAATTCCTTAGCACACCAAGGCAGTTATTTAATGCCGCTTTTGAATTATTTTTCGGATGCAGATTTGGACAATCTCAAAAGTTTGGATGATTATGTCTATTTCAATCTGCCCTTTTTTAAGTTGGTTTCCTATCCGTTTGATTGGATTTGGCCCATGTTTGGCATTGCTGTTTTACTCTTTGTATTACTGCTTTTTGATGGGTTTCGAAAGAAAAAACTCCAACTCGGGGATGTTTTTAAGGGTTTTGTACCTTTATTGCTCTCACTGGTCATAAATGGATTAGTTGGCTATTTCTGTTGGACCATCATCACCTGGTGGTATCCCGGTTTTAATGACATGTTGCATGGGTTCACCTACAACGGACATACCTACATTGTGGTCTACGTGCTATTTTCCCTGGCCGTCTGTTTTTGGATGTACCATCAGTTCCGAAAAACCAGTACCGCAAATCTTTTGGTAGCTCCAATTTTTATTTGGTTGATTATCTCTGGGCTAGTCGCATCCTATTTACCAGGTGCCAGCTTTTTTGTGATTCCATTGTTTGGATTGTTGGCCGCTTTTATGGTTACCATCAACCAAGAAGAACCTAACCCTTTTTTATTGGTGTTTTTGGCATTGCCAGCTGTTTTTATGTACTCTCCGTTCATAAAAATGTTTCCTGTGGGACTAGGATTAAAAATGATGGTGGCTGCCACCCTGTTCACAACACTGTTGTTCTTTTTGGCTCTGCCCTTCTTTGGTCAGCTTAAAAATAAGAATACGTTGGCCTATTTGTTCCTGTTCCTGTTTTTTGCATTCGGTATTTCAAGCCATATTAGTTCAGATTTTAATGAAGAACGACCCAAACCTAGCAGCTTGCTCTATGTGTACAATGCCGATGAGGACTCTGCCATTTGGGCAACCTATGATCATCGTCCTATTGGATGGAATGGTCAATTTCTGGAAGATGAAAAACGAACTCCGGGGCCTGATGAATACGATACGCTGTCCAGTAAGTATGCCACCAAGCTCACCTATATCGCAGATGCTCCAAAAAAGGATATTGCCTCTCCTTGGATAGACAAGGTTAGAGATACCATTATTGGTGAAAATCGTATTCTTGAGGTCTGTGTTACCCCAAAACGGGATGTCAACCGATTGGATGTGTATACCAATTCAGTGCCCCTGACCTCTGCTAAAGTAAACCGCATTGCATTATCTAATGACTTCTTACAAAAACGGAGAAACAGATTGGTCACCCATTACATCACCAATAACGAATACACCGAATTGGAGCTGAGTTTCCCAAAAGATTCTGTGTTGGAACTGTCGTTTTATGAAGCGTCCAACGACTTGCTCTCCCATAAAGATTTTAGCATTCCACAAAGACCAGAAACCAGTATTCCCATGCCTTTTGTCCTAAATGATGCTATATTGACCATAAAAACTATAAAGTTTGAGTGAAAAAATTGGTGTGTTAGGTTGCGGATGGCTAGGGTTGCCCCTGGCAAAGCAGTTGGTACAGGAATCATACGAGGTATTTGGCACTACAACGTCCAAGGACAAGTTGCAGCAACTAAAAGAAGAGGGCATACAGCCTTTCCAAATAGCATTAAAGCCAGATGTCATTCATGGCGATATACAAGCCTTTTTGTCCCATATTGATGTGTTGATCATTAATGTCCCACCCAGATTGAGAGGCAGCAGCACCGAAAGTTTTGTGGATAAAATGGTGCTGTTGTATCGTGAAATCAAAAAAAGTGGGTTGACCAAGGTGCTTTTTGTAAGCAGCACCTCGGTGTATGGCGATTTGGAAGGAGAAGTCAATGAGCTGACCCCTATAAACCCTACAACCGAATCCGGGAAACAGTTGATGGAATGCGAGCAGCTCTTCCAAAATGATTCCAACATAGTCTGTACCATCATCCGATTTGGTGGCCTCATTGGACCTGATCGGCATCCGGTGACGATGTTGTCCAAGAAAAATCAGCTTACCAATGGCAACGACCCAGTCAATCTCATTCATCTGGAAGACTGCATCCACATGATTCTTACAATCCTGAAAAACCAATATTGGGGCGAGTTATTCAATGGCGTCAATCCTTTTCATCCTTCAAAAAGTGATTATTATGGGTCAGAGGCGGCAAAAAGAGGGCTTCCACCACTAAAATATCAGATTGACCCCACTCCAAGCAAGGCCAAAGTGGTCATCAGCCAGAATTTTTTGGACAAAGGGCATGCATTCACCACCTCCATTATATCCTGATACTTATGGGATTATTAACAGCATGGTATGAATAATTTTTTTAGTTTTGGCGCACTAAATTGAAGATGAATGAAAAAGACGCTATTTGTATTGCTGATGCTAATCGGCTTTAGTGGAATTTCCCAGACCAAAAACGAACTTTTAGAGCACTACAAGGCCTATTACGAAGAAATGCGTATGCAAGGCGATGTTACAGGCGTTATTGGTGCATTGACCCATTTGAATGTGCTTTCGCCATCCAAAGAAAGACAAGATACCTTGGCTTTTGTCTACATGAACAATAGTCAGCACATGCAGGCCCTGAACACTATCGGCATTGAAAAGAATGAAGCTGATTCCGATCTTGCCGTTCAAGTTAAGGCAGTTTCCTTAAAGGCTTTGAATCAACCCAAAAGGGCTTTGGAACAGTTCGAGATTTTATACAAAAGAGAACCTTCGGCCTATTTGGCCTACGAATTGGCCGATCTAAAAATCCAAACCGGTGATAATGCAGGAGCGCTTACCAACATTGAATATGGAATTGCCAATTCCCAAGATGATATGACGTATGCCTTTTATGAAAGACAACAACCGTATGAAGTGCCTTTGAAGGCTGCATTTTATCATTTGAAGGGATTGGTCACGTACAATATGGACAAAAACAATATCGATGAAGCCATTGCCACTATTGATGAGGCGCTAAAAATAGATCCTAACTTTAATTTGGCCAGTTTAAGTAAGCAGGCCTTGCAATCTCGCAAAGAACAACCGCAGGGAGAAGGTGGTGGACAGTAAGGTTCACTGCTTCTTTTTCTTCAATTCAAGGAGCAATTCGTCATCCTTTTTCTCCTTGATTTGAATGAGTTCGCCCACATTTTCATTGGGCACTGCAATTGAAAGTACATAATGGGCAATCTTCCATTGCCCATTTTCTTTTTTCAGGACTCCTGATCCCCTACAAATTTTCATTTGGGTGTCCAGCAACTCATCAAACCAAGCAAAATCTTTGGTTTTATTGATGTAAATGTTTCGTTGGACCGATGTAAAACTCCAGGCCTTTCCAGCATCAAAATAGGGTTTGGAAAATTCCTTGAATTCTTCGTTTTGCCAATTCTCCGTGGCATCGGTTCCAATGAAGACGGCATCCTTGGTCATTTTGCCAAAGTAGCCTTCAAAGTCGGCGTTGGCCGCTGCCAAATGCCAGTCATCTAAAACGGTATTTATTCTTTCTTTTTCAACATCCTGAGCCATGGCCCCAATGGCTGTGAAAAGTCCCAAAACAAGTAAAATCCTATTTTTCATCCAATATCAGTTCTTTGTCCAACTGGCTGTTTACAATCACATTAAATTGCTTGCGCATGGCGTTGTAGGCCTCTAGCATTTCAATGGTGGGTTGCGTGGTTTCCTGGTTTTCCAAAACACTGGCCTTGACTTTGTAGATATACGTCTTTAAAACCCGTTGCCTACTTTTTATCTGAAAGACATCGAACAACTCAGGGTAGGTACCTTCCGCCAATTGTTTTTCCTTTTCAATGAGGTCGTCGATGGCCAAACTAAGGTCTTCATTGTTGGTCGCCTTGTAGAGCACATCAATACTTGCGGCAAAGACCATAAAATCCTTCCATTTTTCCACAATCTTGGTAGCTTCAGGATTTATGGCAAGCTTGGAGGGCATTTTTTGATACTCAAAAACAAGCTCGGCACTTTGTGTTTCCTGAGCACTTCCTTCATTCTTTTTGCATCCGAAGAATACCAAAAAAATAAGCAGTAAGCCTAACAATTTTTGCATAGGCGAATGTACAAATTTTAATAAAGGGTATCTTTGTCAAGGAACGCAATTAACTTCAATTTAAATGCAAAAACCGATTCTCATTATTGGGGCATGTGGCCAAATTGGAACGGAACTCACCATGGAACTCCGCAACAAATATGGTGCAGATAAAGTGATTGCCAGTGACATTCGGGAAGGTAATGACACTTTAATGGCCTCTGGTCCGTTTGAGCTGTTGGATGCCACCAATTATGCCGCCATTGAGGATGTGGTGATGCATTATGAAATTGACGAAGTGTATTTAATGGCCGCTATGCTCAGTGCCACCGCCGAAAAATTTCCCATGCGTGCCTGGAACCTGAACATGAATTCCTTGTTCAACGTCTTGAATTTGGCAAAAGAAAATAAAATTTCCAAAATATTTTGGCCCTCCAGCATTGCTGTTTTTGGACCAAACACTCCAAAGGAAAATACAGCTCAAAGTACTATCATGGAACCCAGTACGGTTTATGGAATTAGCAAACAATCTGGGGAGCGTTGGTGCGAATATTATTTTAAAAAGTTTGGGGTGGATGTACGTAGTGTACGTTATCCCGGCTTGATCAGCTGGAAGACCATGCCCGGGGGCGGCACCACAGATTATGCTGTTGAAATTTATCATGAAGCCTTGGAAAAAGGGTCCTACCAATCCTTTTTGGACAAAGGCACCAAACTGCCCATGATGTATATGGACGATGCCATTAGGGCCACCATTCAGCTTATGGAAAGTCCAGCAGAACAACTAACAGTTCGCTCTTCCTACAATTTGGGCAGCATGAGCTTTACCCCAGATGATGTGGCCAAAAGCATCAAAAAGCATATTCCCGGTTTTGAAATCAGTTATGCCCCTGATTTTCGACAAAAAATAGCAGATTCTTGGCCCAGTAGCATTGATGACACACAAGCTAAAAAAGATTGGGATTGGAAGCCCGAGTTTGATTTAGATCAAACCACATCAGAAATGCTGACCAATCTAAAAAAATAAAGGATTATTCCTCTTCGGAATCTGAAAAGTCTTCATCGTCGTCATCTGGGAGTTTGCCCAGATCCTCTGTATCAAGGTCATCGTCATCATCATCGTCGTCAAAGTTGGCCATGGTGTGCTCCAACTTGGAACTGATCTTTACCAAATATTTGGTGTCGTCCGTGGAAACCTCAACGGCTTCAATCAACTCTCCTTTTAGGTTTCTAAAATTGATGACATCATTATCGCCATAGCCATCAGGATATTTATCCACCAACAGCTTTAGCACTTCGGGGGTCAATTTTTTATAATCGACAATTACACGTTTGAGGTTATTCATAGCAATGGGATTATGGTCTGATCTAATTTAAAATTAGAATAAAAGTATTTGCTACGAAAAAAATATCAAAAAAAATTATGTTACGCTTATATCAGATTTGCCTCCGGTTTTTTTCAGTAGTTTTATGTGGTGTATCTCCACACCCTTATCAATGGGTTTAAGCATGTCGTACATGGTAAGGGCAACCACACTGGCCCCATGCATGGCCTCAACTTCAACACCGGTTTTATAAAACGTTTTTACGGTAATCAGGATTTTGATTTCCAATCCCTGCATTTCATACTCAATGCCACAGAATTCCACGGGCAGTGGATGACAATCGGGCAACAAATCCGAAGTCTTTTTTACCCCCAAAAAGCCAGCGGCCTTGCTCATGGAAAGCACGTCGCCTTTGGGAACCGTCCCGTTTTTAATGGCATCGATAGTGGCCACATCACTCACCTTGACCACTGCTTGGGCTACTGCTGTTCTGTGGGTGGATTGCTTTTGTGTAATATCTACCATAGGTTATGTATTGACCTTCCATTGATAGGAATCATCTTCAAAAAGTTCCCTGCCGAAAATGGGAACATGGGCTTTTATTTCCTCAACCACATACTCCAGTGCTTCAAAGGCCACTCTTCTATGGGGCGATGACACAAAAACAAAGAGGCAAATCTCCCCTGCCTTTACCCTTCCCAAGCTTTGATAGATATGCATGCAGCTAATCTCATATTTTGAAAAGGTATTCTCCCTTAGCTCGTGGCATTTTTGGTTGGCCATGCTTTCATAGGCCGTATATTCAATGGCCGAAACCGTTTTTCCATCAATTTTATCGGCCCGTACTTGACCCAAAAAAATATCGTGGGCCCCAATTTGGGTCTTGGATTGGTGTTTTGCAATGGAATTGGCAATAAAATCTGGGGAGATGGCGCCTTCCTTAAATACATTCTTGATCTTGGTCTCCATACCGCAAGTTTTGCACTAAGGTAAGGAAGAATGGGAAAATAGTTTAATACATCCTTGCAACTGTACTTTTAAATCTTAATCGTAAATCAATCTCAATTTGAATCCCGCAATTGTAGAATGGCAAAGCCCGATGTTTTGTTCGCATCGGGCTTTTTGTGTTCTATGCTTACATATGAAAAATCTTAGTTACGATCTTCATAAGCGGGTCGTGCAGGTGTTTTAAACTGCCCATTGCTGTTGAGCCGCCGCATTACCTCCTGTATTCCGGCCTCCAATTGAAGGTCCTCTCCGTTTGCCAGTTTTTGAAAATCCTGTACAACCTCCATATCTGGATCAACTCCATGACCCTCTTTGAACCATTGCCCATCTGGATCGTACATTCTAAATGTCGGTACCGTTATCCCTCCGTTATCAATAAGGTCGGGTGCCCCGCTAATTCCGATCAAACCACCCCAAGTTCGGGTTCCGATAAGGGGCCCAAGACCATATTTTCTAAAATAATCTGGAAAGGCATCACCTCCCGACCCACTGAATCCATTGATCAACATTACCTTTGGGCCAAAATTAGCTGCTGGCGGCCAGGGCCAATCTTTCCCATCACGAACGGCAAAAAATGCCAACGGTTTTCTATCCAACAATTCCACAAACCTATCTGGAATTTGACCTCCACTGTTAAAGCGTTCATCAATAATGAGTCCTTCTTTTTCAATCTGGCCATAAAACTGGCGAATCAATTCATTTTGACCATCTACACCAGTACTTCTCACATAGACATACCCTATTTTTCCATCGGTGGCCTCTTCCACACGTTTACGGTTGGCTTCTATCCATTCCAGATGACGCAGTCGCGTTTCTGAACTCAACAGTTTTGTAATGACCTTACGCGAGTTTTCAAAAGAAGGTTTGTCATTTACGGTTAATTGAACCGTAGCGTCCCCTAATCCTTGTAAGCTCGCATAAATGGGTTTGGTGACATCGATTTCCTGTCCATTCACGGCAAGAATGTAATCTCCCGCATCGATATCCAATCCGGGCATAGCCAAGGGAGATTTTACCTCAACATCCCATACCGCTCCCGAAATAATCTTCTTTATCTGGAATCTTCCATTTTCAACTGCTACATCTGCACCCAGATAACCAACATTGATGCTATTTGCTCCTTCACTGTCACCTCCACCATTATAGGTATGAGATGCATTCAACTCAGCAATCAAATCTCCAATCACAATATTGACGTCGTTCCTTGAATTGGCCTGATCCACAAGTTGTCCATATCGGGTTTTCATTAAGTCCCAATCCACCCCGTGCATGTTGGGGTCGTAGAAATAATCCCGTTCTATTCTCCAGACATCATTAAAAATTTGCTTCCACTCCTCTTTTGGAACTACTTGCATGACCATTTTTGAGGTAGGAACCGTTTTCTCAATCTTTTGATCGGGTGCCACATCAATGACAGCAAATTTTTGGTTTTGGCTCAATCCTATTTTTTTCCCATCGGCAGAAACTTTGTATCCGTCAAGACCAGATATGATTGTTTTTACTTCCCTCTCTTCGATGTTGTACAGCTCCAAGGAA
>JAUIBH010000059.1 GCA_030427985.1 Bacteroidia bacterium
ATCTACACTAAGACCGCCGGTTGCACCTGGCTCAATTTCATATTTACCACATCTAAACCCTTCGGTGAACTCGCAGTAATAAATACTGGGCATTTCTTTTACCAAGGTCATTACAACACTTCCATCATTATAGTTCAACTGATCGCCCATCAACCATGTATCGCTTAAACGGTTATCTGTTGGTTCATAGCTATCAATAAATTGTGGGTTACAGCTAGAACCACCCCAAGGCTGTGCCTGCATACCAAAGACCAATCTGTGCTCTGGAGTCAACATTTTCATGTGGGCATTCCATTGGCCCGCAAAGATTTGATCGTAAGGAATGGCAAATACCATTTCTGGATTTCCTTGGTTCTCCGTGGCAAAAATGTCTGAATAATTGGATGAAAGCTCATACGCTCCACTACCGATGATCTCATCACATGCAGCAATAACGTTTTCCCATTGTGCGGTACCGGTGTACACTTCTGCGTTCAAATACACACGTGCCAAAACATGATAGGCCGCCCATTTGGTCATACGTCCGTAGGTAGTCTGATCTACAGTTTCAGTTAGGTTTGGAATCACCTCGTTCAATTCTGAAACAATAAAGTTGTATACTTCTTCACGGCTGCTTTGTACGGGTAGTTCATCACTGTAACTTGCAATGATCGGTACATTTCCGTGGGTATCCACCAACATGGAGTAGTACAATGCCCGCAGTGCTCGCATTTCTGCAATGATTGATGCAGCCTGCGCTTCACTTACTGGAAGTTCGCCCAACTCAATCTGAAGGATAACCCTGTTGGCAGCGTTTATTCCGTTGAAGCAGGTAATCCACGTATTTCTGGGCTGCCATTGTGTTTCGGTCCACTCATGAAAGTGCATCCTTTTGTAGGTACCTCCATCATCCCAACCATTAGGTCTTGTAGGGGTAACGATCATATCTGCAGGCTCTTCCTGTACGTCAAAATATCCTTGCCACCCCATAACATAACGCATGGGCGTATAAGCAGATGCCATTACGGCAATAATATCTGACTCCGCCGGTACGAAGGATGATTCGGTCACTTCGGAGAAAACTTCCTCCTCAAGGTCGGTACAGCTTATTGGCAAGAGTAGCACACTGACCGACAGTATCAAAAATCTTAGTCTAAGTGTAGTCACTTTGTTTCGTATATTTTTCATAGTTCTTTATTTTAAAATGTAAAGTTGATACCCAACGTAAAGGTTCTGGTTGTAGGATATTTATCCCTGTTATCATTACCTGGCGCCAATCCATTTCTATTAACTTCTGGGTCGATTCCCTTGTATTTTGAAAAGGTGGCCAAGTTTAGACCGGACGCATAAATACGGAACGTTTGGGCAAACTTAATGGCATCTTTGGGCAAGGTATACCCTAAAGTAACGTTGTCGATTTTTAAGAAATCACCATCCTCCACGTAGTGGCTTACATAACGTTGCACATCTTGTAGTACGGCTTTACCGTACACCAAATCGTAGGCAGAGTCTAAGGTGTTATAACCAATGGTTGGGTTCTCGTAGAACATACGGGAGAAGTTCAGAATTTGATAATCCAATGCCCCCCTAAGGTTGAACATAAGATCCCAATTCTTGTATTTCATGGTGTTGTTCCAGCTGTAATATGCTTTTGGAAGACCGTTACCCAATACCTGACGATCATCGTTGGTAGCTTCAGTGGCGGGAACTCGTGACCCATCAGGTCTTTCAATGATCCAAATACCATCATCAGTAATATCAACACTCTTTAATCCATAGAAGTTACCAATGGGTTCTCCTTCCTGAACTCTGTGCGTGCTAATCTGAATGGGTTCACCGGTATATCCTTCATCAAAGAAATCGTTGGTCAACTGGAATTCATCGTTTGACAGCGATACAATCTCATTGGTGTTGGTAGAATAGGTCAAGTTTGCAGTCCACTGAAAGTTTTCTGTTTGGAACGGAGTCACATTCAACAAGAATTCCAAACCAGTATTCTTGATCTGCGCCACGTTGGCTGCAATGTTACCATAAAAATAAGGAGGTGTGGGAACACTGTAGTTGAACAAGGCATCTTTGGTAGTCCTGTTGTAGTAATCCACAGAACCGTTGATTCGTCCGTCCAATACACCAAAATCCAAACCTACGTTAAATTCCTCTTTCTTTTCCCAACGCAAATTGGGGTTGGCATTACGAGATGGCACCAATTGTCTTACCCATTGGCCATTGTTGTAAAAATAATCACCATACGAAAGACCACTCAAGGATTGGTATCTAGCTCCTGCATTGGTACCGGTAACCCCAAAACCTGTTCTTAGTTTTAAGTTGGACAACCAGTCCCAGTTTTCTGCGAAAGACTCCTGATCTACACGCCATCCTAAAGATACCCCAGGGAAATTACCCCATTTGTAATCTTCACCGAAACGGGTAGAACCTTCACGACGCATACTTGCCATTAAAAGGTAGCGATTATCGTAGTTATAGGTCACCCTTGAGAAGAATGCGATCAGTTTATCTGCATTTTTAAAACTTCCCATACCAGCTTCACCCAACTGAAGTCCTTGTCCACTTCCTAAATTATTATAGGTAAATCCATCGGTTGGGAACCTACGGTTGGTGGCCCAGAAACCTTCGTTCATATTATCCTCGTAGTTGTATCCTACCAGCGCGGTTACCCTGTGGTCTCCAAAATTGTTGTCATAGTCAACAGTGAACTGACCATAGTTCCCTACGTAGTTGTCCGTACCTCTTGAAGCAAATCCATCCTGTCCACTTTCCGTAGTGGATACGTGATCCTTGGTTTGGTAGAAACCTCTGATATTGGTCTCTCCTTTTCGGGTATACAAACCTTTTACGGTAAGATGATCACCAAAATCATAGCTCATGGAAAAGTCAATCCTACTGGTTCTGTACCGATTCTCCCCAAGCGTTTCCTGAATCATGGAAACTGGGTTGTCATAAAAATAAACCGCTCTTTCAAAATAGCTGCCATCTTCATTATAGATGGGTTCTGTTGGGTTGTGGATAATGGCTTGGCGGTAAATGGTTGGGTTAAAGCTCTGACCATCTCCCAATGCATTATATACTTGTTCGCTTAAAATGACACCCACATTGGTTTTCAATTTATTATCGAACATGGCGTGGTTTACATTTATCCTACCAGTGTATTTTTCATTGTTGGATTTTAGGAAGATACCTTCAATATCCCTATAGTTCACAGATGCTGTCATATTTGAGGTAGAATTTCCTCCCCTGAAAATAACATTGTGTACTTGGCTGAAAGCATCACGGGTAATTTCATCCACCCAGTCTGTATCAGCGCCAAAATCTTGAAGGTTGGCTCCGGTAAAGGTATAGCCCTCATCAAATTTCTGTCTTAGCTCAGAGGCATCCAAAAAGTCCATCCTGTCCGCAATTGTGGTCAAGGAAGCATATCCATTGTACTCAATAGTAGACTTCATGTCGTTGGTCCCTTTTTTAGTGGTGATGATAATGACACCATTGGTACCCCTAGTACCATAAATAGCAGTTGCGGAACCATCCTTCAGTACATCAATGGATTCAATGTCCTCGGGAGCCACTGTGTTTAAGCTACCAGGAACTCCATCCACCAAAACCAAAGGATCAGACCCGCCTGATAAAGATGACATACCCCTTAAGCTAATCTGGGTCCCCTCGGTGGGATCTCCAGAAGGAGCAGATACGGAAAGACCCGCTACCTTACCTTGAATAAGTTGGGCGGCATCCTTAACATTACCTTGAACAAAATCTTCAGCTTTTACGGTAGCCACAGAACTTGTTACATCGGCACGTTTTTGTGTACCATATCCAATTACAACAACTTCAGAGAGTTGCTCCAAATCCTCCTCCAACACTACATTCATGTTTGAAGTTGCAGGAATTTCCTGGGTCGCAAAACCCAAATAGGAAAAAACCAATACCGCGTCGGAACTAGATGTAGTAATCGCAAAATTACCATCGAAATCCGAAACGGTTCCATTGGCAGTGTTCTTTTCCACAACGGAAGCACCAGCAATGGGAATACCACTATTATCGGTAATAGTACCCGTAACTTGCTGCTGTGAAAATGCCGCTTGTGAAAATACCAGACAAACAATGGAGAAGAAGAATTGCTTCTTGAACCCATTGATCTCTAAAAATACTTTTGATAAAAATTTAGCCAAATTCATAGTACATTTTAGTTAGTTCAGTTTCATTTTTACTCATAAAACTTATTGTTTTGGTCTTTAAGATTTATTAAAGATTAATAAGTGTTATTTTAACAGTTGTAAAAGTAGAATTATGTATATGAACTGCTCAGGGAATATTATCACGTTTTAATACTATATTATCCAATACCTTGTTTTGGGTTATTTAAACCCCATGAAATTGGATCTTTTAAGATTGAAAAGTGTGGTTTTAACATTAATGACCAATACGATTATTGACTGTTAGAACCTCTTTTATTTTGGTTAAATCGGTGTCTTTTTACTGGTTTAAAATCTTTTTGACCGCTATTGGAAATGAAAAAGGACCACTTATTAAGCGGTCCTTTACAATGCAAGGCAATGTCTGAAATTAGGATGTATCCCTATCCTTAAATAGTACGAAATGTTATCACCTTACAAGTTTAATCAGTGTACTACCTTACCAGATAACGTTAATTTCTTCACGTCGCATTTTACTACCATTCGGGATATTAAATGCTTTGTGAAATTCTTCAAAATTGGATAGAGCTCCATTGGCTCTATAATATCCTGGTGAGTGAGGGTCTGTTTTGACTTGGTTCTCTAACGTTTTATCCCTAAACTTAATTCGCCACATTTTGGCGTATGCCAAGAAGAAACGTTGTTCATCCGTCAACCCATCAACAGTTTTATTTCCTTTTTCCTCTTGATTTATCTTCATGGCCTCAAAAGCAATGGCCATACCCCCTAAATCTCCTATATTCTCACCCAAAGTGAGTTTCCCATTTAGATGAATGGAATCCAATACAATATATTCGTCATATTGTTCCTCTATCTTTTTGGCTCTAGCTTCAAACTTTTCCCGATCTTCTGGGGTCCACCACGATTTTAAATTTCCATCGGCATCATACAAACTTCCATTATCATCAAACCCATGGGTAATTTCATGACCAATAATAACACCTGCCGAACCATAATTGGTGGCATCATCTGCATCATAGTCAAAAAATGGAGGGTTTAAAATTCCTGCCGGGAAAACTATTTCATTTCGCGTAGCTGAATAGTATGCATTTACCGTAGGTGGGGTCATACCCCAATCATTGGGATCTATGGGCTCGCCCACTCGGTTTAAATCACGCAAATAATCAAATTCTGTTACTCGAATTACGTTTCCAAAATAATCATCTGCAGCAATGTTCACAGAGGTATAATCCAACCACTCATCAGGGTATCCCATTTTCACCCCCATTTTGTTCAACTTGTGGTGGGCCTGCTTCTTGGTTTCTTCAGACATCCAAGTGTAGCCATCAATCCTTTTATGAAATGCTTGTTTTAGATTGTCAATTAAGCCAATCATCTTATCCTTGTTTCGTTTCGGAAAATACTTTTCAACGTACAATTTGCCCAAAGGCTGGCCCATATTGGAATTGACGGCATTTTGGGCTGTCCGCCATCTGGGCAATTGCTCTTCCGTCCCCTGCAATGTGGTTCCATAAAACTCAAAACTGCGATCCCTAATGGCCTTGTTGAGCAAAGATGTAGTACCTACTATCACTTTCCATTGCATATAGGTTTTCCAATCTTCAATGGAGTAATCATTGAGCATTCGATCAAACATTGCCAAAAACTCAGGTTGATTTACAATAGCGTATTCCACATCCTTTTTCAGTCCTAAATCCTTAAAATATTTGGCCCAATCAACCGTAAAGGTCAACTGGTTTAATTCTGCGATGGTCTTTTTGTTATAATTTCTTTCAGAATCCCGAAGCTGAACAGGAGTCCTATGAATGCGTGCCATAACAGTTTCCATTTCAAAAACCTTTTCGGCTGCTTCCCGCTCTTTAGACTGTTGAAGTCCAACTATTGTAAAAAGATCTGTAATCAAGTCCTGATATTTATCCCTAAACTCTTGGTACTGGGGATTGTCCTCCAAATAATAGGCCCTATTGCCCAAACTCAATCCAGATTGATTTAGGTGCAAGGCATAAACCGTACTGTTCTTGGCATCAACACTTTCATAAACGCTAATAGGGGCTGGAATACCTTTGGCATATAACCTGGCAGTCAGGGACAGGTAGTCTTCCACAGATTGAATCTGGTCCACTTCCTCCAAAATGGGTTTCAGAGGGTTCAAACCCTTTTCTTCCAGCATAACTGTATCCAAACAACTGATATAAAAATCCGCCACCAATTGTTCTGTTGTACCTTTTGGATAGGATTTCCCGGAGTCCACAAGCTCTTGGAAAATTCCCTTGATGCGGTCCTGATTCTCAAAATACACCTCATGGAAACTTCCCCATGAACCATATGCGGCCGGTATTTCCACACTATCCAACCATTTTTGGTTTACGTACATGTAAAAATCATCCTGGAGCAATTGTTTGTCCTGCGCTTTTACCATGACCATACTTACCATGGCAAGAATCAACATAATCTTATTTTTCATATCTGTTGTTTTAGTTATCCTTTGTGTTCTTTATTCCAGAATCAATCCCAAACAAATTTCCAAGAGCCGTCCTCCTGGCGCTTCCACACCGTATGGAACACTCCTTTGGCCTCAGTAGGGTTCCCTTCTTGGTCCTCATAACTGAAAGTGTAATAGCCATAGGTATATCCCATGTCTCCGGACTTGGCCACATCCACAAACTCGGGTGACCATGCCAGGCCCTTTGAGTTTTGATCCTTCATGTATTCTGCAATTCCTGTTTTCTTCTCAATGAGTTGATTGCCCCGCATCAACACGGCATCATCTGCCGCGAAGGCTAAAAATGCTTTGTTCATACCTTCTTCCTTGGCCATTTGGGCAAAGGCAGCCTCAGCATCTGTGATTTCCTTTTTCCAGCTTGCCAGCATTTCTTCTGATGGTCCTTTTTCTGTGCTGCACGCAATGAAAAGTGTCAAGGCCATCAAAACACCTATACTTTTTATTTTTTTCATGATTGATTTGTTTTAAAACTATTTTCAAATTTCTGTTTAAAGCACCAATCGATAGGTCAGCTTCATCAGAAAAATATTCTCTGGTTTTTGTCCAAAAATGCCCGATTCCAATCCACGGGTCAGGCCCAATGTTGGATCCATAAAATTTGATATGCCCTGCGACCACACTAGAAACAACTCAGAGCCCGGAATGTACTCCCAACGCAATACCAAATTGGAACGAAATTCCACCAGTGAAAAATCTGGATTGTCAAAACTGTAATCCACGTTTCCATCCAAATCCTCATCCACCTGGTATAACTCAGAATCTTGCTGCATGGTGATTTGATTTTCATCGAACAATTCATAGCGATCAAACAAATTATCTGCTGTGGGGTTGGTGATGTAATTAAAATTAGTGTATCGTCCCCTAGCAATAAAGGGTTGCCCATAATACTGAATGGTGAGGTTGGGGTTGATGGTATAATTGATCCGAAAAGCGGCACTTAAACTCTTGTTGTCTATTTCTGAAGTGATGTATCTGGGCTCTCCATTAAAATCAGTTTCGGTAACATATTGTGTTTTGTTTGGGTATCTGGCAAACTGCGGACTCAAGGACACCGTTAACGCATTGGAAGGTTGATAGGTGATACCCCCCGTAAACTCCATGATAGTAAAATGGGCCTGTTTTCCTTCGGAATATAAAAGGTCCGCACTAAAACGCAGTTTTTTTCTACGGTCCGTATTGGCAATGAACCACGCAAAGTTCTCTCGAGACAACCTGAATCGAGGGCCACCCTGCAACCAAGCATTCCGATAATTGGCCGGAATATGTCCCCCACCAATATCAAAACTCCAATTGTTTAAAAAAGTGGCATCCGCCCCAAATTGGTATTGGGTTCTATTTCGATTTCCATCAAAGTCGAAGCTATTGAAATACGAGAAGGTGGTTCCTGCCCTTCTAAAATGGCCCGTTTGCCGTGTAGACCGATACTCCACGGTATTGTACTGCCGAAATTCGTCCGTCTGCCGTAAAAAGCCAATATCATTGATTTCCAGTTCCGGGGATTTCCAAAAAGCACCGATGGTGTAGCGCAAATTACCTCCGCCTACTTTTCCATATTCCAATTTACCTCCAGTTCCTGTTAAAGATGTTCTAGTAGAATCCACCGAAACATGACCCGCATCTGGCCGCTGGAATAGATGTGTTAAGGTGTTCTGGGTTGCAGCTATGGCTTCTTGACTTCCTTTCACCTGGCTAAAAACGGAATACCCTGTGATGTAATAATTTCTGTTGTTCCACTGGTGCTTAAAATCCAAACCGCCCGAATAGGCATCGGTATGTAAAAAATTGAGATGATTGGGCATATTAAACCGATTTGTGGCTGTTACTACCCCGCCTACATAAGAATTGTTACTATTGAAATCCTTTTGCAATCGACCTACAACATAATTGGTAAGAGGTTCCACCAATTCTTTGCTTCGGTTTCCGTTTTCATCAATCTGGGCAAATTCTTTGGCAGTAAGACTTTCCATAACCCCTATGGACCATCCATTTTTAGTTTTCCCAGAGAATTTGGCCGCCCCCAAAATAGTGGTCTTGCTGGGTTGATCCACATAGGCATCTCCAGATGTATTGGGATACCCTTGCGGATTTCTGCCAATTCGCCTCGAGTAAAACAGATTGTCCGAAGCATGGGAAAATTGAAAGTCAAAAATATTCTTGTTCTCTACAAAGAAGGGACGCTGCTCCCGAAAAAATATCTGGAAACCGTCCAACGCAATAGCCGATGGGTCTGCCTCTACCTGTCCAAAATCCGGGTTCACGGTCAAATCCAAAGTAAGATCATTCGTGATTCCAATTTTCGCATCCACTCCGCCATTTAGTTTAAAATCGCTGCCATCCCTAAAGGGATTGCCTTCCTCTGCTTCGTAGGTTTTTAATTGGGTGACGGTGAAGGGCTGCACTTCCAATTGTTTTTGTGGGGTAAGGTTTTTTAGGCCGTGAAGTTCGCCAAACTCACTTACCCATCCGGGGGCATCTTGCGGAATCCGCTGCCAAACTGAACGCTCTTCATTTCTAAAAAATCGTCGGTGTACTTGAAGCCCCCAAACCTGCTCCGCATCGCTATTGAACCGTAATTGACTCAGGGGAATCTTTATCTCAGCTGTCCAGCCTTCATCATCAATTTTGGTTTTGGTCATCCAGATAGGGTTCCAACTGGCATCCCAATTGCTTCCATTATTGGAAATGAGTTCATCGCCCCGTACCCCAGCTGCTGTAGCCGTAAATGAGAATGCGGTACGTAAATCGTGATAACTATCTATATTCACCTCCACCCAATCTCCGTCAAATGTATCACGTCTGCCCATACGTTTTACGATGCTGTCCGAGGCTGAATCAAACGCGCGTATGGCAAAATATAGGTACTTGGTATCATAAATGACCTTAAACTTGGTCTGGAAACTGGGTTCAGTATTCTCATCAGGGCTGTACTCAATGAAATCTCCACCCCATTCCACTAGTTCCCAGACGGGTTCATCTATGTTGCCATCAATCTCTGGAGGTTGTTCATGAGCAATGGAAGTAGTCATGTATTTCTTTTTTTCAATAATTTGGGCATCCAAATCATACATTGGTGCCAGTATGATTACGACTGGCAACAAAAAAATATTTCTCATCCAAGTGTGATTGACATCAACACCACCTAGGTTTCCCAAAACCCTTCCTTTGGATAACAGGAAACCTATTTAGACAACTTGAGTTGCCGTTATGGTGATTGATTGCGTTTTTTGACTGATAAAAAACCTTATGTTTTCAGGCTAAATTTAGGTGATGCCCGTAGCAGGTTGCCAAGAATGAATTGAATGACCCTTATTTTGATGTGAATGCCCAAGTATCTGATTTGAAACCCTTTCATCCTGAAATATGGGGTCCCGTCTACATCTTAAAAAAACCAATTGTTTCGTATTTTCGCTTAAATTGCAGCGATGGCTCACAGGGTAATTATTGTAGATGACGAATTGCTGGCGCGCAAACGCATTGCTGAACTATTAAGCACAAAACCTGAGTTTAAAATTGAAGCGGAATGTGCCAATGGCGAGGAGGCTATTGTGCAAATTAATCAACTTGAGCCCGATGTACTTTTTCTGGATGTAGAACTCAAAGACCTTACCGGTTTTGATGTGCTACAACAATTGACCCTCCAAAAAATGCCCTTGATTGTGTTCATTACGGCCTATGATAATTATGCCATCCAGGCTTTCAATAATTATGCGCTTGACTTTTTGTTGAAACCCTTCAAAAACCAGCGCTTTTTTGAAACCTTAAATCGAATCGAGGAGCGGATAAAACTAAATGCAAACGGGACCGATATCAGAAAATTTTTGATGGAAGTTCAGGGAGGTGCCGCAAGTCCACTGGCATCGCGGTTGCCCATTCGTGAAAACAACAGAACGGTTTTTGTGAACAAGGACCGAATTAAATATATCTGTGCATCTAGTTACTATTCAGATATTTATAGCTTGGAAAAGAAATATACGGTTCGCGAATCGCTTAAAAACTTAATGCCCCAGTTGAACGCCCACAAGTTTGTGAGAATTCATCGGTCTACCATTATAAACATAGACTATATGCTGGAATTGGTGCATTCAGACTACAATGAAATGGATGTGCGCATGCAGGATCAGGAATTGTTCCGAATCAGTAAATCGTATAAAAAGGAGTTTCTTCAAAAATTGGGATTGGGCTAATGTGGAACATCATAAAAAAATACAGTGAAAAGCGGCTGATCATCTATTTGGTGGTCTTCTACACCTTTATTGCATTGGTTGAATTTTTACGGAGTTTTTACTTTTTGTACAGTGGTCCACAAAGGGTTACCGATGACCTCTTGGGGCTTGCCTTGGTAGGCTTTATCGATTGGGCCTTTGTTATCTTCTACATGTGCTCCGTTTCGCTGCTTACCAAATATCTGTTGCTAAAACGAGTGGCCTGGATAAAAATCATTCCCCTGCACATTGTGCTGAGCATCATAATAAGTTATTTGGTGGGGTTTATCTCGCCCTTGCTTTTGGACTATTCCATGATCAATGCCGATTTTGCCTTTCTTGAAAAAGTGACGCACACCTTTTTCTTTAATGTTACCACCAACATATTGCTCTACAGCTCCATGACGCTGATTATCTATGCCTATTTCTATTTGCAACAAATCAAGGACCAGGAAATTCGGAACAAAGTATTGGAGAACAGCTTGATCAAGTTCAAATTAAAGACTTTGGAAAGTCAGCTCAACCCTCATTTTTTATTTAATACGCTCAACAGCATCTCCAGTCTTATTCCCAACAACCCAGATGCCGCTCAGGATATGGTGGCCGATATCAGCTTTTTGCTTCGGAAGTTCTTGAGCATAGACGATAAAAATTTCATTACAGTTCGGGAGGAGTTGGAAATTTTGGACTATTACACCAATATTTTAAAACAGCGGTTTCAGGAAGATTTGGTCATTACCAAACAAGTTGAGGAATCTTTGCTGCATAAACAGATACCACGATTATTGATCCAACCTATAATTGAGAACTCCATAAAGCATGGATTTTCACAGAAAAACAAAAAGCTCCGCATTCATTTGTCCATTGCCAAAAATGAAGATTCCATAGAATTATCCGTAGAGAACAACGGTAAAAAATTGCCAAAATTCCCCATTTACTCCAATAGCGGCATTGGCATCATCAATATCAAGGAGCGATTGCAAGCACTGTATCATGGTAAGTCTGACTTTCATTTTGAGAACATGTCCAACGGGGTGAGGACCGTAATCACCATCCCCCATACCTAAACCGCAAAACTTCCAATGCAGTATTCGATCGGTTCACATCAAATTTATAGGGAACCAAATCAATTTTGAAAAAATTGCCCATTTAAACCTTGATTTTAGCATTGTTTTCAAAACGATGGTTTTGTTTGATGATTTATGCTTAAGCCAACTTTTTAAGTTGGCTTTAGTTCTTATTGACACCAACTTATGATTAAAAAATTCTTAGGGCTACTGTTCATTCTAATGGTCGGCCAAGCACATGCACAAACGGCGTTTAAAGGTAAAATAGTGGACTCCAATGGTGAGGCGATTGCTTTTGCCAATGTGGTGGCTATGAGTGAAACCGATTCCACCCTTATCAAAGGTGCCATCACCGATGCGGATGGTTTGTTCAACATCGATATAAAACAACCGGATGATTCCTTTTTGTCCATTTCGTATGTGGGGTACAAGACCAAGGTCCTTTCCGATTTGTCCTCTGCCAATCTTGGCAACATTAGTTTGGAAGACCAAGCCCAGGAACTACAGGAGGTGGCCGTGGTGGCCCAAAAGCCCTTTATTCAAAAAGAGCAGGATAAACTCGTCCTCAATATTGAGAACAGTATCGTAAATACGGGTAATTCCACCATGGAAATTTTGGAGAAAGCACCTGGGGTGATCGTAGATCAGGATGATGTGATATCCCTTAGTGGCCGAACCGGGGTTCGCATTTATATTGATGGAAAGGATACCCGCTTACAGGGTGAGCAATTGGCCAATCTTTTGCGAAGTCTTCCTTCTTCCAATATTGAAAAGGTGGAGATTATCACCAATCCCTCGGTACGGTATGAAGCGCAGGGCAATGCGGGAATCATCAATATTGTCACCAAAAAAGGAAAGCTTTATGGTACCAATGGCAGTTTAACTTTGAGTCCCGGATATGGACGCTATTTTCGTTGGAACAGTTCCGTGGACTTTAACCACCGAACGGAAAAATTCAATTTATACGGCCAATATTCCTATACCGACCGTAACCAATACCAAGAAATTGTCATAGACCGAACGTTTTTGGACGGAGACCAACCCATGGGCTATTACGACCTTCAAAACGATTTTGAACTCCCATTGAAAACGCATACCGGACGATTAGGGCTAGATTTCACGGCTAGCGACAAAACTACGCTGGGTGTTCTCTTCACCGGCCTCAATAATGGCAATAAAAACATTTCTACGAGCAATATATTAGGCTACAATACAGACTGGGAATTGATTTCTGAGGAAAACACGGATACCAACATCAACTCAGAATGGAACCAACTCACCGCCAATTTTAATGCTAGACATTCATTTACCGAGAAAAGTATCCTAAACTTTAATTTTGATCATGCGCGTTATAGCAATTGGTCCGACCAAAGGTTTGTTTCTAACTTTGAATTCTTCGAGGATAATACCACCGCTCAAGACATTCTTTTAGGCGATATTGATGGCTATTTGAACCTTACTGGACTTACTTTAGACTATGAACTCACCTTAAAAAATGGAGATCGGTTTGAAGCGGGTTGGAAAAATACTTGGGTAAAATCGGATAATGATCTTGCGTATGTCAACGACAACAACGGGGTTATCACACCCAACACTAATTTAAGCAACCATTTCATCTATGATGAAGATATTTATGCGGCTTATGTGAGCTATAACCTCAACCGTGAAAAATGGAATGCCCAATTTGGACTACGCGCCGAAAACACCACTGTGACTGGAAACCAAGTGACTACCAACACCATCAATGAACAAGATTATCTAAACCTTTTTCCAACAGCTTCCTACAACTATACATTTAATGAGAATCATACCTTGGGACTATCTGCAGGAAGACGGATTGATAGACCCGGTTATGCCCAGCTCAACCCTTTCCGAACTTTTGTGAATACCAACACCTATCGTGAGGGAAATCCGTATCTGCAACCCCAATTTACATGGGTGAGCGAGGTAAATTACACCTTTAAACAGCGCTATTATTTTGCTTTTAATGTGGGGTATACCGAAGATGTCCTGACCATGGCCATTGTTCGTGATGGAGATGAGGAAGTGGTTATTGTGCGGCCCATCAATATTGCCAATTTAAAGAGCTATTCCTTTGTGGCAAGTCTACCCATAAAATTCAGCAATTGGTGGCAAAGCAACTGGAACCTCAACGCTTCGCTCAACGATTTTGACGGGGAAATCAATGGGTTTAATTTTGACCGAAACAACCCAATTGTTAGCTTAAACACCAATCACAGTTTTGGACTCGGCAAGGGATATCGATTACAGGCGGGGGCATTTTATCTGTTTCCCCATTACGCCACCATCACTAAGGCACGGACCATTTCGTCCTTTTCATTGGGACTTCAAAAGAATCTGTTCAACGATGCCATGACGCTTCGGTTCAATGTAAATGATATTTTCTGGAACCAGTACCCTACGGGTAGAACACAATTTGGAAACTTGGATGATACCTTCACCAGCTACCGTGATACGCGCTATGCCACCCTTTCGGTTTCGTGGCGATTTGGTAAACAATCCGTACAGCCCGTTCGCAGAAGACAATCCGAAATTCAGGAAGAAATGAACAGGGCAAGACAGGAAAACAATAACCAAAGCTAAGCTTCCGAACCCTATGATGTAGTTCGAAAAAGTTCTAACTTTAATGCCCTGAACTTTTTGGAAGCTTGTACACCATTATCGACATAGAGACCACTGGAAATGGGATTAAGGGGAACAAAATCACCGAAATTGCCATTTTTAAGTTCGATGAAAATCAAATTGTGGACGAATTTACCTCTTTGGTGAATCCACAATGTCCCATTCCCTATTTTATCACAGGACTTACTGGGATTGATGACGATATGGTGAAAGATGCGCCGACCTTTCAAGAAATTTCACAATCCATTCAAGACATTACCGAGGGGTGTGTCTTTGTGGCTCATGCCGTGAATTTTGATTATGGAGTCATCAAGGAAGAATTCCGCCAAATTGGGGTCGATTTTACCCGAAAAAAACTCTGCACTGTCCGTTTGTCCCGAAAATTGATTCCCGGACTACGCTCCTACAGCTTGGGTAAGCTCTGCTCCGCAGTACAAATTCCATTGACGGATAGGCACCGAGCGCGAGGTGATGCCCATGCCACCACCCTACTTTTTCAAAAATTGTTGAACACGCCCAATGCGGAACTCATTTTTCAAAAGTTTTTGAACGCCCGAAGTCAAGAGGCCACCCTGCCGCCACATCTGCCCAAATCGGTTTTTGATAAAATCCCGCCGAAACCGGGCATCTATTATTTTAAAAATCAACAGGGGGAAATCATTTACGTGGGAAAGGCCATCAATCTCAAAAAAAGGGTCTTGGGCCATTTTTATGACAAAAGCATCAAAGAAACCCAAATGTGCAGCGAAACCGCAGATATTGACTTTAAACTTTCAGGCAGTGAATTGGTGGCACTGCTTATGGAATCCGCTGAAATCAAACGATTGTTTCCACTGTACAATCGCGCTCAAAAACGAACGCTGAAGCAATATGCCATTTTTGAGTATGAAGACAGGAATGGTATCCGGCATTTGGCGTTCAATACCCTTAAGGGTATCCCCAATCCTATAAAAGTGTTTTACAACCAAACCGATTGTAGAGCCTATTTGGAAGAAATGTGCAAAAATTTTGCATTATGTCCCAAGTATTGCCATTTGCAGCAGACCAATGGGGCATGTTCGCACCACCGAATAACCTCCTGCGAAGGGATTTGCACTTCGGAAGAGCCGGTTGAAAACTACAATGAAAAAGTAAGGGCGGCCATTTCAGAAATGAAAGCCTTGGAATCTGAGGTGAGAGTCATACGAGAAAAAGGAAGGAATGCCAATGAGCAGGCTGTAGTTCTAATTTCGGAAGGGGTTTATAAAGGATATGGATTTATAGACCAAGAAATGGAAGTCTCCACTTTGGAGGATATCGAATCTTTCATCATTCCCCAAAAAAATACCTTGGAAGCCCAACGCATTGTGGAATCCCTTTTGCCTAAATTGGAGTCCTTTGTGCTATAGCCCTTTTATCTTTCGGTACATGCGTACCACAAAGGCTATCCAAAAGACAATAATCAGGGCGACTACAACAATGTAAGGAAGTATGATTTCCATAATTGGATTGGTTTTAATCATGTAGCCCCGACACCAGAATCCTTGGTTTAGAATCCCTATTATTTCCTTTGAAAAGTGCTCAGAAAAGCAAAAGCTAGTGTTTAGTAATGCTTTCTCATTCCTAATTTAGTAAGAAAAAGTTTACGCAATGTTAGAAAATCATGAATTTTAGCACATTTTCGATGATCAGACTCTCAATATCACCTTAAAGATGGCATTTTCATCCCCTAAATGCTGAAAACCACGATATAAATCCCGCTGTTCCACTGCATACGGATAAAATGAAATGGGTTCGATGCAGACCATGTTCCTCACCTCGGTCCAGCACATAAAATGACCAAAACCTTCCGTTTCAATCGTAATATCCTTTTCGTCTTGTAGTTTGATGGAAGTACAGTTTTTTACCTGCAATGCTCTACTGCCTACCTCTAGAACCTCATCCAAGGAAATTTCCTTTTGATTGGCAATTAGGGTCGGGGTATCGGAATGAAGTTTAAAGGCGGGATGGTATCCCAACATAAAGGGCATGTCTCTTTCTCCAGAAATGGTAAATACAATCTCCAAAATTTGTCCCTTCAGGGAAAATGATTTTTCAAAACCAAAACTATAGGGCCACATGAGCCATTGTTTAGGTGATTTTTCAGGGTATTTGGAATTTTTAATGGGTGTTCCCGCTTTATAGTGCTTTGTAAAAACCGCCGAATCCTTTGTTTGCGAGCTTACTTTATATTCCAATTCCCGAAGCAATCCATGCTGGTCTTGAACCGCATTGCCACGTGGTACTTGAACATTAAAACCTGCTTCATTTACTGGTCCAATGATGGGAAACATTTCCGTATCGGAACTTCGCCATCCCGGACTCCCTTTTTGATGGATGAACTCATGCCCGTCCACCATAAAACTTACCAACTCCCCCGCATCAATACCAACCGTGGCATTTTCACTTTTTAACTCTATCATGATTTGGTATTTATCAATCTATAAATCAAGATAGCGGTACGTTTGGTCAGGGCTTCAATGGTATTTAGATTGACAGTTTCCTCAGGAGTATGGGCATTGGAACCCATGGTACCCAATCCATCCAAGCAATCCACATACTGCGCCACAAAGGAAACATCGGCAGCACCTCTTTTTCCTGGATCGTAGGCCAATACCTCCCCTTGTTTTAAGTCCAGGCTTACTTGGTTCAAGGTTTCCAACAATTGCATATTCCCTTCGGTGGGCTGCATAGCCGGATAGCTATCGGTAAAACTTATGCTTGCCGAGGTCATGGGCAGGTTTTGACCTACAATTTCTCGCATTTTTGCCCTGGCTCTTTCCTTTTGTTCTTCGGAAATAAATCGGAGTCCGCCCCGAACCATTGCTTTTTGGGCAACCACATTGGTTTTTCCAAATACGTCACCCTTGCTCGTTGACGCATCAAAATTCACGAAAGTACCTCCCAAAAGTGTTCCCGGATTGAAGGTCAAAAGATCTTCACCCTTTACATCGGTATAGAATTCATGCAGGATACGGGAGATTTCAAAAATGGCTCCGGCTCCTGTTCCTTCACTAAAAATTCCAGAAGAATGGGCACGTTTTCCTTCCACTTCCACCTCCCAACCAGAAGCACCTCTTCGGGCCACGGTGGCAAAATTAAATCCCGTGGAAGTTTCAAAACCTAGCGCAATATCACTTCGCTTTGCGGCATCAATCAAATCCTTACGGCTAATGGACAAGGGCTTCCCGGTACTTTCTTCATCCCCTGTATATGCAGCAATAATCTGGGCATCTTTCAATAATCCATTCTCTTGCAGAGCCTTTAAAGCATATAACATAATGACATCACCACCTTTCATATCATTGCCGCCAGGAGCATGTGCAATACTATCATTGACCATTTCAAAGGTTTGGAAGGGACTATCTTCCTCAAAAACTGTATCCAAATGCCCAATGAGCAAGAGTTTTTTGCCTTTATTTCCGGAGGTTTCCGCAAAAAGGTGACCTGCTCTACCCATCTCCGAAGGCATTTCTATCCATTTCGTTTCAAAACCAATATTATCAAAGGCGTCCTTGAAGACCATCCCCACTTCTTTGACACCTTCAGCATTTAAGGTGCCACTGTTGATGTTCACCACCCTTTTCAAAAAATCAATGGCCTCCCCATTGTTCTTTTCAATGGAAGCGACAATCTTTTTTTCGGCTCTGGAAAGTTTTTGCGCAGTAAGGGAAAGGGTCAGCAAAAGAGATGCAATGGTAAAAAGGGTTTTGACTGGCATAGTATTCTGTTTTGCCCTCAATTTATCAATTTTTACGCGATAAACCCCTTCTCTCGCATCCAATCATCGTTGAATATTTTGCCTACATACCGACTTCCATGATCATGAAATAGCACAACCACCACATCATCTTTGGTGAAATGTTCTTTTAATTGCAATAATCCTTTAATGGCCGCTCCGGCAGAATTTCCCAAGAACATCCCTTCTTCTCGGGCCAAACGGCGGGTATAGATAGCTGCATCCTTATCGGTTACCTTGGTAAAGCCATCAATAATGTCAAAATCCACATTCTTGGGCAAGATGTCCTCCCCAATACCTTCGGTGATGTACGGGTAGATTTCATTTTCATCAAAAATTCCAGTTTCATGGTATTTTTTGAAAACAGAACCATAGGTGTCGATTCCCCAGACCTTAATGTTGGGGTTTTGTTCTTTGAGGTATTTGCCCACACCTGAAATGGTTCCCCCAGTGCCCACACCCACCACAAAATGGGTGATTTTTCCATCAGTCTGATTCCAAATCTCGGGGCCGGTACTCAAATAATGAGCCTTTGTGTTCCCAGGATTGTCATACTGATTAACATACCACGAATTGGGAATTTCGGTGGACAAGCGTTTGGCAGTGGAATAGTAACTTCGTGGATCATCCGGAGCTACATCGGTAGGACATACATGAACCTCACTTCCCATGGCTTTGAGAATGTCTATTTTTTCCTTGGATTGTTTGTCGCTGATCACACAGATCATTTTATAGCCTTTAATCACAGCGGCCAAGGCTAATCCCATTCCCGTATTGCCAGACGTTCCTTCAATGATGGTTCCACCCGGTTTTAAGAGTCCTTCGGCCTCTGCATCTTCCACCATTTGGAGTGCCATACGGTCCTTTACCGAATTTCCCGGATTGAAGGTCTCATATTTGGCCAAGACCAGACAAGGTAAATCCGCCGTTAACTTGTTCATTTTCACCAAAGGGGTATTTCCTATGGTACCCAATATGTTTTCTGCGTATTCCATTGTTATAAAGATACCTTTTATGGATGTTAAATTGTATCCAACAAGGGTTAAACTCTTTGGGTTAGTTCACTGGATTTTAAAATCCTTACTCGAACTTTATGGCTTTTACAGGGGTTATTTTGGTGATGATGTAGGAAGGAACCAGAAGCATCAAAAGACATAAGAGCATCACTCCCAAATTCAAGATAACAACGGTAGGAATGTCCAAATAGACGGGTATATAATCAATGTAGTATTCCTCTGGATTGGGAAACTTGAACAATCGGTACTTATCTTGAACAAAAAGAAGTCCCAATCCCAGGGCATTCCCCCAAAGCAACCCTATACCAATCAAGTAGGCTGCATTGTACAAAAATACTTTTCGGATGCTCCAATTGGCAGAACCAAGCGCTTTTAGAATACCGATCATCTGGGTACGCTCCAAAATCAAAACCAAAAGTGCCGTGATCATGTTGATACCTCCTACAATAATCATAATCCCGATGATGAGCGCAATATTGAAATCGAAAAGACCGATCCATTCAAAAATGCGGTAGTATTTGGTTTTGATATTCTGGGCATCCAAACTAGAGACGGTTTTCCCATAAATCTCATCGCTTTTTTCCTCCAATTGGTCAAAATCATCCAAAAAAACTTCAAAGCTGCCCACCTGGTCTTCTTCCCATTGGTTCATCCGTTGTATATGTCGAATGTCAACAAAAACATAAGTAGCATCAAACTCCTCAAAACCGCTATCATAAATACCTACAATGTCAAACCTACGTGTGTTGGGAGGTCTGTTAGCATCTCCATCCTTCAGAAAAAAGGAAAAAAACGTGTCTCCCACACCCAATTGCAGTCGATTGGCCATCATTTGGGACAGCAATACTTCTTCATTGAGTTCTCCTGAATAATCGGGCAACCGCCCTTCAACAAGATATTCGGCAAAGGCGGACCAATCATAATCGTTACCTACGCCCTTGGCCAAAATGCCTTCAAAAGTGTCTTCGGTACGGATGATCCCACCTTTGATGGCCACGGCTTGAACGTGCTTTACTCCATCCACATTTTTGAACTCTGGATAAAAATCTTGGTTTAGGGGTATGGGAGATATGGAAACATCGGAAGTGTTATTGTCATAGTTGGAAATCTGGATGTGCCCATTGAACGCAGAGACTTTTTCGCGAATTTTGCGTTTAAGTCCAACGCCTGTGGCAATGGCAATAAGCATCATGACCACACCAATGGCGATTGCGGCTATGGCAATTTTTATTATAGGGGCGGAAATGCTAATTTTAT
>JAUIBH010000150.1 GCA_030427985.1 Bacteroidia bacterium
CAAACCCGTTCCAGCTGGGTAACGTTGAGCCATCGATAGGAAACTGGGCCACCCACAAAATCAAAATGATAGTACATTCCATACCCTCCAGAGTGATCTAAATTCTCTTTTTTAGGAAGAATTCGCACATTGCCCCAGTTATCATCGCAATACAGCACCAGAATATCATCATCTACCCGAAGACCTTTGTCATAATAATCCTGAACCTCTTTGTAAATGGCCCAGACTTGTGGAGTTTCTTCGGCGGATTTACCAGTTACATCAGCAATGATGTCACGCTGGTCGGCTATAATGGTTTTGAGCAGGTCCACAGCCGTTTCTTCGGACATGGCTTCGTCACCATCGCCACGCATACCCAAGGTCACCACACTTTCATGATCGCCCATTCGTTCAATACCTTCACGCCAAAACTCTTGTAAGTTTTCTTTGTTGGTCTCATAATTCCATGCACCTTCTCCATAGCGACTCCATTCTTCATGGGCGCGCATCATGGGTTCATGGTGGCTGGTGGACATGACAATGCCATATTCATCAGCAAGCTTTGCGTTTTCTGGGTCATCATCAGCAAAGGCAGTAGGTTGCCACATGGCCGGCCATAAATAATTGGCTTTATTTCGCAATAGAAGTTCAAACACCTTTTCATAAAATTGATGGTTAAAGCCTCCAAAGGTTTCTTCGGCCCATCCACGTAGGGCAGGGGCCTCATCATTGAGAAAGATACCCCGATATTTCACCGAAGGTGCATTGGAAACATATTTCCCTTTTTCCACATAAATGGCCTTCCTCTGTTTGGCAGGAACATCCGCCCAAAAATGCCATGGAGACACCCCAATTTCTTTGGAAAGTGAAAAAACACCATATGCAGTGCCACGTTTATCACTACCTGCAATGACCAAGGCTTGGGACACGCCAGGGTAGGGGTTTTTAACAGTTTGCATGATGAACCGCTCCCATTGTCCTTGGATAAGGTCAACATTAATCTTTTTGGAGGCAATCAGTCCATCAATAAATTCGCTTTTGCCTATTGTTCCAATAATGATTAAATCTTTATTAGGGGATGTGTTTGAGGTTGTGGTCTCCGGTTTTGTTCCCGTTACTTTTTCAATATCGCTGGCAAGGAAAGAGGCCGTTTTATGAATCAATACTTCATCCGAAGCATCATATAGTATAGTTGCTTTTGAATTTTCACTTACTATAGGAAATTGCTGCTTGTTTTGCTTAGTACTGCTGACCTGCAGCTGCGCAATGGTCAATAGGGGCAGAAGCAAAAGCCCCAAGAATGGATTTTTCATTTTTATGTGACTGATAGGAACCTATTTAGACAACAGGTTTAGTTTGTTGCTTCGAATATACGCAATCGATTGCGTAAATCGATGGTTTACACAAAATTTATTATTCTTTGAAATAATGACATAACCAAATTATAAAATAACCTCCGTATTTTGTTTCCAATAAATGGAAATTTAGTATATTGTTTCCGAAAAAAGGAAATAAGTGGTTTTGTTTCCAAAAAACAGAAACAGTATGTCAGCGAACTATCATGTACTGATGGCAGATATTATCTCAAGTCGTCAAATTAACAAGAAAGATGACTTTATGAGACAATTTAAAGAACTCACCAATTTAGCCAATCAAAAGTTCAAAAAACACATTGTCTCCCCCTTGACCATCACTCTTGGTGATGAATTTCAAGGTGTTGTTGATAGTAGTGAAACCCTTTTCAAGCTATTATTTTTTTTAGATGAAAGCATTATAGCGGCTAAATATTCTTTTGAGCTCCGGTATTCTATGGTTTATGGAGAAATAGAAACAGAGATCAACAAAAAAATCGCATATGAAATGTACGGCTCCGGACTTACCAAAGCCAGAGAGGCCTTAAAAAAAATAAAGGATTCCGGAGACAATTATTTTATTGGTTTAAACAAGAAAACAGATCATCAATTAAGCTTGTGTATGAAATTATACCAGTCAATAAAGTTAGAATGGAAATTGTCTGAATTTGAAATTGTATCTGCCTTCTTAAAAAACAATGATTATAAAGATTTAAAAAGAATGGGGCTTTATAAAACAAGATCAGGGGCATGGAAAAAAGGGAAATCACTGCGCATAAATGAATACAATATCATAAAACAGTTAATTTTCAATATCATAGATAATGAATGACATTAAATATAAAATCCTTTATTGGGTAATTGTTGAAGCTTTTCTAATTATCATTTTTTATGCTGTTTCAAAATGGTTGAACCCAAAAAATCCCAGCAAAAATTTTGAGGAAAAATTCACTTCATGGCTTAAAGGCTTTTTAGAAAGGATGTTTCTTGTGTTCTTATTATTGACAAACTTTCAAGGTTCGGCATTGATTTTATTCGGTGCAATAAAACTTGGTACTCGATTGGATAGTGATAAAGAGAAAAAGATTAGCAACGACTATTTTGTTGTGGGAAACTTTGTGTCAATTGCCGGTGCAATAATCACTTATTTGCTATTCAAAGAGGTGTTTACAATTAATTAAATTTAATCAACAAGGAAGGTAGCTGAGTTTTGGTTTTTTATAAAATCTACCTTGCAAGAACAATAGCCTTATCCTATTTCTAATGATGTTTCTCCAAATGTTGTCCCAACAAATCTTTTCCATAATCATTGCCGTTTGGGGTTCTGACTATGGTATGAATATGGTTTCTGGTGGGGTTCTTATGATCTGAATTGGGGACGCCAACAGCTATCTGGTGATCAAATTCAATTAAAACCACTGGACTGTGAATCCGGTAATAAAACACCGCATCTTCATTGGTTTCTCCCACCCAAGCAAACCAAGTTTCATCCCAGTGTTCCAATATTTCATCCATTTTTATCTGCTGATGGCCTTCCCGCATGTTAGAGATGTATTGGAAAATAAGCTCCCGCAATTTTTCTTTTTTTGAATCGGATAAATCTTTGACATTAAGACCTTGATAATTCAAGGTGAGGTTATCCTTATTAGCCTCGGCGGCTATATTGTTTCCTTTTTTTGTTTCTGACAGCGTTGCCGCCTTTTGCTCAACATTAGTCAAAGACCGCATAAAAGATAAGCCCAGATTCTGTTCATCCTGAAATAGCGTGTTGCCCGCATATTTTCCAGTTGTTGTTATTACAGGTTCGGCTCCCATAAAAACGGGCGACATGACTATTTGATCTTCCAGCACAAAATAATTAATGACCAAATGATGACCGTCCAATTGCCAGCCCCAAGGTTCCGTTTGGGAGGGTTGCCCCATTATCGTGAAGAAATAGAGTTCCTCATCGTAATCAGCCGAACCATTGTTAAGCTCTCGTAGAGTCTGGTCCGTTTTCATGATATCTCTACTGAGTTGGAGACCTTTTGCGCTCAGTGAAGTCTGCATCAAATGAAAGGCAGCCTCCTTTTGCTCAGCATTCATTGCCTTTAGGCTGATGCCCTGACGATCATAGATACCATTATCAACATTGGACCATTTACGCCACTCCTCATTATTGATGGTAAAGGTGGTTGACTGCAATTGCGCTTCGGTTAATTTGCCCAAAAAATCTTTTGCTGCATCAAGAATGGGCTGGGTGGACACATTTGTGGCTTTAATCGGAAAAAGGTCGGTATATTCCTGATGTTCACTAAAGATGCCTTTGTAGGATTCTTTCAGTGCATCTTGCTCCATTTTAGAGAAGTGTTCCTTTACGGGATTAAGCTGTACTTCTTGATTTTGGCTTTGTTGGTTTGTCTCAGCGCCCCCATTTTTACAACTTAGTAGTAGGGTAATAACACATAGGAATACATATCTCATGGCAGAAAAATAAACTCAATGTAAGCTATTTTAAAACCTTTTGCCAAATTAAGCTGGATGAAAATAATTTAGAAATGTTGGTTCACCAATTGAATCCAACACTCTTACAGATCATTGAATCCCAATATTGTTGGTAGTATTTATTTCACAAATGAGATACCGTGATT
>JAUIBH010000151.1 GCA_030427985.1 Bacteroidia bacterium
GGTTCGAATCCTTCCGCGATCACCATTCGGAACCCCAGTATACACTGGGGTTTTTTCGTTTTTATCATTTAATAAAACTATTTAGAATCATTTTTTCTGCACACTTTTTGCACACTTTTTTAAAATTTAACATTTCGCAATAAATTTTAACACTGTTTGGAGATGGTTGCTGTTCCACACTATTGTAGAGTCAAAAAATCGAAATGGGGCAATGTTCTCTGAGGTATTGATGGAATGTTTTATTTGGTTCCAAAAAGAACAAAGTTCAATTAATCACTAAGAATCCCATCGTTAGTAGGGACTCTTACACTTTGTTGAGCTGCCCACATCGAAACACATACTCTTTAAGATAAAAATCCTTGGTTTCCTGATTTAGGAAAGATCTTTGAATCAATGTTTCCACAAGGTCTTGATGTTGTCGGAAAGGCTTCATAAGTCGAAACATACGTGGTTCCATGATGCCTAACCTTCTGCCGAATTCTTGGAAATCATGCAGACCGACCCGTCCATTGGTCTTGACCTCTTCAGACTCAAATATATCCTTGAACAATCCGCCGTCCAAGGCAAAATCGCTATCGTTCACATGGATCCTTGTATTTATCAAATCATAGGAGGGGCTAAGGGTGTAATCACCATTGGGGGTCTCGAGCAACGAAAAGTTTTTCAAATGGGCATCACCGTTGGAGAAGAGATAATTGAATACCACCAACTGGAAAAATTTCTCCAACTCGACCCTATATGCCGGAACATATTTATTGATCAACTCGCCGATTTCTTCGTAGTTGTAATTGTATTTGTATTCGACACCGTCCATTTCGGAGGTCTTACCCGCCAATGAGGCAAAATCTTCCAAACCCAGCTTGGTGCCATCCGCTTTTACATCAAAACGTTTTGTTATGTACGCAGGTTCACCATTATTGAAGAATAGCAATGCATTCTCGGCCGTATGAATCCCATATACCTGCCGGGCAATCTGCATGGTCAAATGTTCATTGGCCGGTATCTGGTCAACCTTTTTGAGGTCCCTGGGGATAGGTTTCAGGATGTATGTGCCCTGTTCCCCTTCCTCCGTCAAACGCAGTTTGTTTTTTTCAAGGACCATCGAGAGTTTTTCCTGGACCCCGGAAATGGAAATCCGTTTGCGGTTTTCCTGGAACTTCTCTGCCACCTCCTCACTTTGTGCAGGAGTGTCATAGGGAAGGATATGGCTTACCTTTCTCCCTTCGAAAACACGGTTTAGGCAATTCTGGCTATAAGTCGTGAAACCTTCGGCCAAAGTTCCTGGGCAGTATGCTATTTTGGGGATGCTCATGGTTTTTCGTTGTGGATTTGTTGCACCGTTACGGCACCTATGGTATCATTTTTTGCCGTGGCCATCAATAGGCCGAAACTGTCCCTTTCATCGATTCGTAACTGTCGGCATTGTAGTTGTTTGTTGACACCCTCTGAAAGCATATTGAAAAAAAAGGGAAAAAGGTGCTGGGAGTTATGGGTCTTTTTTGTCTTGGGCAATGTCAAACTTATGGCCGGTTTGCCTTTATCCATGAACCAATTATCATCATAAGTAAACTCATAATTATTGGCCGAATGCTCTGTGAGCAATCCGGTGAGTTCTCCGTTTCTATAGACTTCTGCAATCCTCATCTATTAAACTTTAGGTGTTCGCACATCAATTCTCAATTCCATCCCAAGTACGTCCATGAGTTTGTTCATCGTTTCAAGGGTTGGGTTCGACTTTCCATTTTCGATCGCTTTTAGCGTGCGTAGTCCCATATTGGAGAGTTCCGCTAGGTCTCTTTGGGTAATGGCAAGTATTTCCCTCCGGTTTTTTATGGTCTGTCCTAACTTATCAGGGTGCATTATGTTGCTCTTTTTAGTGTAAAAATAATATTTTTCATCAATAAATCAATAAAAAGTGTACTATATCGCACTTTTAAATTAAAGAATTGCTTAAAAAATTAAATATATATCCAAAAGTGCATTATAGCGCTCCTTTCATAAATTAAACCCATTAATTTGCAAAATCCATGGGTTGTGGAATATGTGTCTTGGAAGTGTGTATCGATAAGGACATTTAGCAGCCTGAATCTTATAGTTGGATGGATTTTGATTTGGTTATGGGGTGTGCCTTACTTTTAGAACAAAATCAAAGAGCCAAAAAGTATCCTGGATACCATTACAAAGTAATGCACAATCGGAGTTAATGATCCTAGGTCTGGGAATACCAAGAAATGAAAAGGATTTGAATGACAATGTTTGGTGATTTTGACTTTGAATTAGTTTCTCTACATGAAAAAATATTGCAAATATTGAAATCATTGTCGACCTTTCTTTGTCGGGTTTCATTCAAATCCCATGGAAAGTTCGATACTGTAGTTTTTTGAACTAAAGATGTGGTATACGCAAGGCTTTCAAGGATTCCGTTATAATGATACTTCAAGGCCTATTTTCTCCTAAAAACCTTCCCTTTCACCTGTTTTGGGCATCCCTTGATAATAAACATGTACAATTCGCCATGTACCATCTATTTATTTCAGTACTTGAGACTCACGGACTTTGGATTGCATTTGGTCTGGATCTGGCCCTGAGAAAGTCGCATCAAAAACCCAATAAAATTCCAATATGGCCATATCCCCATAAATGCCAATGGATTCAGTATGGCTTTTTAGGTCACGTTTGGTAAACCGATTCCCGAACATGCCATATATCTCTTTTTTTCACTTCTTCCCAACCCCTTTCATGTCCTTTGGGGTGGATAAGGCTAACCTCTGGATCGGTGAACCAAAATGTTTTGGCCAAAGCGGTGTCGGCCCTGTTGATGGCTTCTTTGTAGTCTTCCAACAATTGAGGGATTTCAGTAGTATCGCTTGATTGCTGTGCCGTTATGG
Organism: Bacteroidia bacterium; assembly: GCA_030427985.1. GTDB lineage: Bacteria > Bacteroidota > Bacteroidia > Flavobacteriales > Flavobacteriaceae > Flagellimonas. The sequence goes on from JAUIBH010000151.1 coordinate 2,889, forward strand.
ACAAACAGGTACAAAAAAGTACCGTTGCCAAAGATGTCTTTATCATTACCATTTTGAATCTCATTTTCTTCAATTTAAACTTAGAGTTTTCCATTTTGATTTGCCCATTCATTCTGTGGGGGTATGGTCTCTATAAGATCCCAATGCTCTGCGATTTTTCCCTTTTCAACACTGAATAGGTCATAGAAGGCATTGTGGTCCTTACCAAAATGGCCCTCGCTTACCAAAAGTACAAAGTTGCCCTCGCCCAGTACTTTATGGATGGTATCATATTTTAAGAATATATCTTGTTTTGCCAGTGCTTACAAAGTGGTTCCAAATCCTGATAATTGATCGGGGATGTTCGGGTTGTGCCGTATATGATCATTAACATTAAAATAGGAGGCCAATTTGTCCATTTGTCCATTCACCAAAATATCATTGACAAAATTTCTGACCAGGGTCTTGTTCTCCTCTGTCTTTTCCCTATCGGTGATTTCCGTATGTCCGTCCACTATGGTGTGCCCTCTTGGATTGGGTTTGGGCGGTGTTTCCTGCAATTTGTCCCAGTGTTCCACAATTTTTCCATCCTCAAACCGGAAAATATGAAAACCTATTTTGAGGTCCGAAAAAGTTGAAGTCCGTATGTGCAAACACATAATTTCCCCAACTCGACCAGTTCAAATTCTTGTGGGAGCCATCCTTAAATGCGAACTTTTTTATGTGTGGGTAATGTTTCATTTATCAATATCCACAAGGTAATTAGATTTAAAAATATCTATACCTTTTTGTCATGGGCTATAATTTTTTATGGTATTGATTTTTCAATGTTTGTTCAATATGTAAAATCGATAATGTTTTCTTTTGAAGCTATTAATTTGCTTTATATCAAAAAAATTAATTGATGCCCAATAGAATATAAATCAACAATGTAATCATGCATAAGGCTATTGACCAAACCTTGGAGTATTTCCATGGTTTCATTTCTAGTATATGAAGGTCATTTATTTCGAATTTTTTCGTCATTGGATAGAAATAGGAGAACAGGTACATGACCAAAATATTCAATACAAATTCAATTCCCCAA
>JAUIBH010000060.1 GCA_030427985.1 Bacteroidia bacterium
AAGATAAAATTTCCTTTGCCGGATTGGATGTCTACGAATCTGAGCCCAAACCGGAAATCAAAATATTGATGCATCCTAAAATCTCACTATCTCCCCATATTGGAGCTTCCACCGTTGAAGCACAGCAGCGAATTGGCCTGGAATTAGCAGATCAGGTTATTAAACTGCTAAAATAGTACCCTTTTCCAGTACAAATAGAGATTAAAGAGCTTCTTTTTTGTACATTGTCTTCCTAACCTTAACACATAAGAAAATGTCTGGATTAATGGATTTACTCAATAGCCCCATGGGCAAACAATTGGTCAGCGGGGTAGCTGGGCAAACGGGACAGCCACAAAATAAAACGGCAGATGTCTTGAGTATGGCCATGCCCCTATTAATGGGTGCTATGAAAAAAAATGCCGCTACACCCGGTGGAGCACAGGGATTGATGAACGCACTATCCTCCAAACACGATGGTAGTATTTTAGACGACCTTGGCGGCCTCTTTGGTGGCGGAGTGGACCAATCTGTAATGGACGACGGTGCAGGAATATTGGGTCATGTTTTTGGCGCCAAGCAGCCGCAAGTGGAGAATGCACTTAGCAGTAAATCGGGGATTGATGCTGGTAGCATTTCACAGATTCTTAAAATTGCAGCACCTATTATTTTGGGATATTTGGGAAAACAGACCCGCCAACAAAATGTAAGCAGTCCCGAAGGTCTCAACGGTTTGTTGGGTGGACTCATGGGAGGTGGAAGGACAGCCAGCAAACAACAATCATTGATTGAAACCTTTTTGGACTCTGATGGGGACGGCAGCGTTATGGATGACCTGGCCGGAATGGTATTGAATGGCGGAAGCCAGAAAAAAAGTGGTCTGGGTGGAATGCTTGGAGGACTTTTTGGTAGGTAACCTTAGAATAGACCTTAACGTTATTTAACAGAGCCGTTTGAAATTTCAAATGGCTTTTTTTGTATCTTAAATTCATGAAAAAGAGAGTTTTACCCATACTATTAGTTTTCACTCTTTTGCTTTCCTGCACCGCCCAAAAGGAAGCTTTGGAAATCTCAAATGAGGAACAAGCTGTTTTTAATTCCAATGATGAACACGAGGTGGAAATCAAGGATGATGAAACCGAATATGAAATTATTATCATTGAACCCGGTTTTTACACATGGCTTAACAGTATTGCCAGACCCGAAGGTTATTATTCCCAAAGCTTTTTGGAAAACAGAAATGCCATTATGGTTACCAATTGGAATCAACGTGTAATGCAGCCTATGCAGTATAATCCCCGTCTATATGAAATGCAGATCAACTATGATCAACATATAGATTATGGCTATGAAGTGAATTACAAGCTCTACAATTATTTCATTTATTTCCAGCGAAAATATAATCAAAGGCTAGGGCCTTTCGTTCCTAGAATTTAATAGCTTAATTTTGCATCGGAATTATTGTGCCGATGGAAAAAATAAAAAACCGCTGGGAAATTTCTAAAAACTGGCAACTTATATACCTTTTTCTAGGAGTGGCTTTGGTCATGGTTACATCATACCTCGTTGCTCGAAGAGTATTACATTTACTCGGTCTCAATAACACTATTTGGGAATGGATTTTCGTATCGGTTATTGGTATTACCCTCTATTTTCTTTTAGTCCGATTTTTTATTTGGTGCTTTAAAAAATTGGAGAATAAGTGGAAAGTCACCTATAAATGGGAAATGATTGCCATTTTCATCGTCTTTGCCATAACGGGCAGTTTAGCAGGAAAATTGGCTGCACCTTTAACCGAATTGATTGGTTTGGGAAGCAACAACGTGAATGGTTTTGTTTATTGGACAGCACGAATCCTCCTGATTTTTCCCATTTACCAAATCATTTTAATTATTGTTGGATGGCTTTTGGGACAGTTCCAATTCTTCTGGGAATTTGAGAAAAAGATGCTGAAACGTTTGGGTTTGGGCTTTCTCCTCCCATAGTTTATGGTTTTCTTAACACAGAAAATCAAAAGTGCCGACCTATCTTTGAAGCGAATGATTTCGTTTCTCAACAAACGTATTGCCATTTATGTATCCCTCGTATTAACGGTTGGGATACTAACGCCTTCTGCACTTAAGCTGCACCATGCGCTGTTTGGCCATGCCAATGAAAAACAATGTGTTTCTCAGGGAACCAAACATTTTCATGATGCAGAGGTTCACTGCGAGTTTCACGATTTTACATTGGCATCCAAGGTTTTCTTTGGTGCTTCATTTGTCTACACTCCTGTGGAAGCACCAGAATTTGGGCAGCCACAGACCTTTTTCGTCTACCATTTTAAATCCCTTAAAAAGGAATTTCAGGCCCTGAGGGGTCCCCCACATGTTTCATAATAGATACCAGATTAGAACATTCTAATAACTTATTATTTATCAAATGAAACAATTTTATATTTCAATGCTTTTGGCATTGACCCCTCTATTAATACTTGCACAAAATACCGTAAGCGGAACCATTACAGATTCAGAAAATGAACAATCGCTTGAACAGGTTTCCGTATATATCCCACAATTGGAAAAAGGCACTGTTACAGACGCCAATGGCAGTTATTTACTAAAAGATCTTCCGGAAGGAACCTACAAATTGGTCATCTCTTATTTGGGATATGAAACCCATTCCGTTTCGTTGGACATCAATGCTGGAAGTAACACCTTCAGCTACGCCATGACTCCCTCTGCCATAGAAATTGACGAAGTGGTACTCTCTACCCCATTCCACAAACTACAGCGTGAGAATGTGATGAAGGTGGAACAAAAATCCATTGCGGAACTAAAAAGCAATGGTGCCATTACCTTGGCCGATGGTATTACCAATATCGCAGGAGTTTCTTCGGTATCCACAGGAGTGGGCATTGGAAAACCCGTGATTCGAGGGTTGAGTTTTAACAGAGTTTTAGTTTACACTCAAGGAATTCGATTGGAGAATCAGCAATTTGGAGGCGAGCACGGTTTGGGAATCAATGATGCAGGTATCACCAGTGTGGAGGTTATAAAAGGTCCCGCTTCCCTATTATATGGTTCCGATGCTTTGGGCGGTGTCCTTTATTTAAATCCAGAAAGTTTCGCGTTACCAGGTGAAACATCAGGGGATATCAACCTTAATTATTTTACCAACACTTTAGGATACGGAGCCAATGCAGGGGTTAAAACTTCTGGAGAAAAACTCAAATTTTTGGCGCGAGGCGCCTATGCTTCCAATGCCGATTATGAAACGGGTGAAGGTACAGGTGTTACCAATTCGCGTTTTAATGAAGCCGATTTAAAAACAGGAATGGCTTACCAAGCCAGTGCATTTAAAACTGAGCTGCGATACAACTACAACTTTTCAAACTTGGGAATTCCAGAGGAAATTGGAGTACAGGATAATCAACGGGACCCCCTATTGCCCAATCAAGAGATTGCAACCCATATTTTAAGCTCTAAAACCAATCTTTTCTTCAAGAAATCCAGTTTGGAGGCCACTTTTGGGTATATTTTCAATGACCGAAAGGAGTTTGAAGAGCATCACCATGAGGAAGAAGGTGAAGAACACGAAGAGCATGAAGAAGAAGAAGAGGGGCCATCATTAGACATGAATTTGAGCACCTTCAGCTATAATCTACAATATAATCCACAGTGGGGCAGCATGACCACCATTTTCGGGGTTCAAGGAATGCACCAAAAGAATGAGAATTTTGGGGAGGAAGTATTAATTCCAAATGCCATTACCAACGATTTTGGAATATTGGCCACTTCGCATATTCACTTTAATAAAAGTGACCTTCAATTTGGGTTACGCTATGATTTAAGATCAATCAATGGTGAATCAAACGGCATTGAAGGTGATGAAGAATTTATCCCGGCATTAGACAAAAATTTCAACAGTTTTAATGCAGCTGTTGGCTATCGAGCAGATTTAACGGATAACATTCTTTTCCGGTTGAATTTGGCCACTGGGTTTCGGGCACCAAATTTATCGGAACTCACATCAAACGGTCACCATAGCGGGGCCAATAGAGTTGAAATCGGTAACCAAGACTTGGATAGCGAACAGAATGTGCAGGTAGATTTTGCCATGGAATATGGCAATCAACACATTGAAGTATATGCCAATGCCTTTTATAATAATGTGAGCGATTACATTTACTTGCAGCCTACTGGTGAGTTTCGGGAAGGAGACCCCATTTACATTTTTGAGCAGCAGGATGCCAAATTGTATGGAGGTGAATTTGGGTTCCATCTACACCCCCACCCTTTGGATTGGTTGCATTTGGAGAGTAGTTTTGATATGGTATTTGGTGAGTTGGAAGACAAAACAGACCTTCCCCTAATTCCTGCCAACCGTTGGAACAATACGCTTCGGGTGGAATGGAACACCATCAAGGGAACCAAATCCAAAAGCTACGCTTTTGCCACGGTACAATCTTATTTTGACCAAAATAGAGTAGCCACATTTGAAACGCCAACCTCTGGATATAGCTTATTCAATATGGGGTTTGGGGGAGAAATCAAGATTTTTCAACAAAATGTAGGCTATAAAATCAGTGGTAATAATCTTTTTGATAAAACCTATATATCGCACTTGTCACGTTTAAAACCCGATGGCATTGCCAATATTGGAAGAAATATTGCTTTTAATTTGAGCATAGGACTTTAAAAAATATGAGAGCAGCAGGTAATTGAGTTTACTTGCTGTTCTTTTTTTTGCTCAACAGATAGGTGTAAATCCATGTGAGTGTAAAAGTTGGAATAATATCCATCCCTGGAATCAACTCTTCTGTGAAGGTGATTAATCCCGCAGCTTGTCCAACTTTTCCTTTGTAAAGCCGCGTCATGAGCCAACCAGCAACGGGAGCCCAGATAACATCAGAAAACTCCCCTATTCCCGGAATCATGAACGACAGCATACCAATACCATCAAACAACAATCCCAAAAAGAGATTACGATACTTTGGGTCTTTCTCTCCTGTCATTTAGGGAAATTAGGAAATCCGAACGAATTGGGAAAATCCCTTAAGATAAATCGGAACTAATGAGCTTTAAAAACTCGTTACGGGTCTCAATCCTTTCAAACTGCCCCCTAAAACCAGATGTAGTGGTCACAGAATTTTGCTTTTGAACGCCACGCATCATCATGCACATGTGCGCAGCCTCAATTACCACTGCAACACCTTTGGGCTTTAAGGTAGAATTGATACACTCCAGAATATCATGTGTCAGGCGTTCCTGCACCTGCAATCTTCTAGCATACACATCCACAACCCGCGGTATTTTGCTCAAACCCACAATATGTCCATTGGGAATGTAAGCCACATGGGCCTTCCCAAAAAAGGGAAGCATATGATGTTCGCAAAGCGAATACACTTCAATATCTTTAATGATGACCATATCATCATAGCTTTCCTCAAACATGGCACCTTTTAGAATTTCTTCTGCATTCTGTTTGTACCCTTGGGTAAGGAAAAGCATAGCTTTTGCAGCTCGTTCCGGGGTTTTTAAAAGGCCTTCCCGGGTTACATCCTCACCAATATCATCCACAATTTTGGAGAAATGGTCCTTGACCTCATTGGTGATTTCAATATTGTATTCTTCAAGATTTCGGTATGGTGACATATCTAGTTTGCGGTATTTAGCTTCTTCGAAAAATGGGTGTTCAGTTTCTTGATTTTCGGGTCGATGATAAATTGGCAATACGGTTGTTGCCGATGATCATTGTAATAATTTTGATGTTCCTCTTCGGCCAAGTAAAAGGGTTTTTCTTCTGAAATGGCCGTCACAATGGGTGATCCAAAGATGCGTTCTTTTTCCAAAAGTGCAATAAATTCCTCAGCTTGTTCTTTTTGCTCATCAGAGGTATAAAATATTTCACTGCGATATTGCGTACCCACATCATTGCCTTGCCGGTTCAATGTGGTGGGGTCATGAGTGGCAAAAAACACCTCCAATAGTTCAATATACGACACTTTTGAAGGTTCGAAGCTAATCTTTATGGCTTCAGCATGACCCGTCCTTCCCGTGCAAATCTCTCGATATGCCGGATTCTTTATCGTACCTCCTGTGTATCCCGAAAGTACTTCCACTACCCCATTGAGCCGTTGAAAAACAGCTTCGGTGCACCAAAAACAACCGCCAGCAAATATGGCGGTCTCTACAATTGATTTATTTTGTTTATCCATTAAGTTTCAAAGTTAAACAAAGTTTATGATTTTACCATCTGAATCAAATACTTATTCTTCTACAAATAGTCGTAACACCGTTGGAAAACTTATTTGGATGGCTCATCTTTGCCCACTAAGTAGTAATCCGTATTTTCACCACGAGAAGCATTTTCATGATAAAGGCCACAAATATTCAAAAAAGCTATGGAGACCTCAAAGTCTTGAAAGGGGTCGACCTAGAAATAAAAAAAGGAGAAGTGGTGTCCATTGTAGGAGCATCCGGTGCGGGTAAAACCACCCTTTTACAAATAATAGGCACATTGGACTCGCCTTCAAATGCTGGAGAAAGTTCGCTTTTTATAAACGATACCAATGTTACCTCCTTAAACGATAAGAATTTGGCCCGGTTTCGGAACGAACACATTGGTTTTATTTTTCAATTCCACCAGTTGTTGCCCGAGTTTACTGCTTTGGAAAATGTTTGTATTCCAGCTTTCATTAAAAAAACACCCAAAGAAGAAGCGGAACAACGCGCAAAAGAGCTCTTGGATTTCTTGGGACTTAAGGACCGCTACCACCATAAGCCCAATGCGTTATCTGGCGGGGAGCAACAACGCGTTGCCGTGGCACGTTCATTAATGAACAAACCTTCTGTAGTCTTGGCCGATGAACCCAGTGGAAACCTAGATTCGGAAAGTGCCGATAACCTTCATAAGCTATTTTTTAAACTTCGTGATGAATTTGGACAAACCTTTGTCCTTGTGACCCATAATCTAGAATTGGCCGACATGGCGGACCGTAAACTGACCATGGTGGATGGTCAAATCGTTTCCTAAACAATATGACCCAATCGGAGCTTAAGGAGTTTTTGGATGAAAAAGTGGAGCAATACAACCATCCCCGGTTTTTGGAGGATGACCCGCTACAAGTTCCGCATCGATTTACCAAAAAAGAGGATATAGAAATCAGTGGATTTTTAACCGCGACCATTGCTTGGGGTAACCGGAAGAGTATCATCAACAATGCATCTAAATTGATGACCCTTTTGGACAACGCTCCCCATGATTTTGTAATGAACCATTCAGACGATGATTTGGAAAAATTGGCTCCATTTGTCCACCGTACCTTTAACGGTTTGGACCTGCATTACTTTATCAAAAGCCTGAAAAATATTTATGAAAATCATGGTGGTTTAGAAACGGTTTTCAATAAAAATCAACAAAAGGATTCCTTGCAACCTGCCATATCTAAGTTCAAGGAAGTGTTTTTTGAACCTCCTCATTTGCCCAGAACCACAAAACATATTTCGGACCCCAACAAGGGTTCGGCGGCCAAACGCATCAATATGTTTTTGCGTTGGATGGTGCGAGACAACAGTACCGGTGTTGATTTTGGCATCTGGAAAAGTTTGTATCCATCACAACTTTCGTGTCCACTGGATGTACATTCCGGTAATGTGGCCCGTAAGCTAAAGCTGTTGAAACGGAAACAAAACGATGCCAAAGCCCTCTTGGAACTGGATAAAAAACTGAGAAAATTAGACCCAACTGACCCTGTTAAATACGATTTTGCCCTCTTTGGACTCGGGGTGTTTGAGAAATTCTAGTAATTCAAAACACGAATTGAATTATTTGACAAACGGATACGCTTTTCCTAAAATGGTGATGGTGGAATTATTGTAGTTAATTTTGATGTCCTTTATGTCGGCAATATCTACATCCAAGATGCCCGATTTAATACTCCTCGGAAGCAATACAAAATGCAATGATTCTTCAACCGTCAGGGTGTAATCCAAATTTGAAGAACTTGTACCACTCTGGGAACCATCCAACAAATATTCATCGTCCCAAATGTTTAGGGGTGTTTCACTACCGCCAATCCACGTTCTAGTAGAATTTTCTTGATATTCGATAACAGCACCAGATTTTGTTGTGATTTTTCCATCTTGAATAACAACATCATATTCCAAATCGCCATCCACATTTTCACCTGTATTCTCTACTACATGTGTTCCCTCAACTTTATAATCGTTGTGGTAATAGTCCGTAAATGTTGCCGTATGAACACTTCCAGCTTCTCTGTACCAATTGGTGGAAACAATGGTAACTTTGCCTTTTCGGGTAATACCATCTTTGCCCAAAACGCCTGTTTTAAAATCAACTGTTATGGTTTTGGGAAAGGTTGTTAAATCGAATGGGGTTATTGTAATTTCTGCATCTACCGCTTTGCTTTTCATTGATTTAGCCTGCGCATCGGATGCAGAACTCTCAGCCGATAAAACAGCATCGCCATTGGTATTGCCAATATCCTGAAACACTTTATTTACGATAACATACTCTTTTAAAGCCTCAACAACATTATCTGAGGTAGTGTCAGGTTTTGGGTCATCTTTGTCGCAACTTAGGAATAGCACGACCAACATAGGAATTATAAGTTTTTTCATAATACATAAGATTTGTTAGTACAAAAAAACTCAAATTTCCTAGAAATTACATGCCAACAAAGTTAAATTTTTGATGGTATGTTTTGAATTTGAGACTCTTAGCAAAGATTTGTGCTCAAAATCCTAAACTTTTCAAGACGTTGGCAATCCCCCAAAACCATATCCGGGTTCCAAGTCGAGCATTACTTTTTGCCCACCTTTTGCTATGGATTCATAAATGGCTTCGCAGATGATCATGTCGCGTTTGCCCATTTCCCCTGGGGCGATATTCGGTGTGTCAAAAAGCACGTGTTTGGCAAAATCGTCCATCTGTAATTTTTGTTGCCTTTCATGAGGGAACTCAATTACATCTCCTTTGGATGTTTTTCCACTCAACGGACCGTAGCTGTTTGCCGGTTGCAATTCAAACCAACCCCTTTCGGCCGATACATACATGCTATTGGCATTGATATTATGTGAGGTCATGATGTTTCCTACGGCACCATTGGGAAATTGAAACTGGGCCGTAATGGTTTCATCGGTATCTTTAAAGTATTCTGGACGAGTACTGTATTCTTGGGCTGTTACTGAAATGGGATTCTGTCCCGAACCATAAATGGTACTTTGAATGGCGTAAACCCCCATATTTAGCAATGCCCCTCCTCCAGAAAGTTCCTTATTCAATCGCCACTGGTCTGGATTCCCACCAGAATAATACCCGGCATCTGCGGAAACATATCTAATATTGCCAAAGGTTTTTTCGCGTACAAAACGCTTTACTTCATTGGTATAGGGTTCAGATTGTAATCGGTATCCAACTCCCAGTTTTACCCCAGCTTCCTTGCAGGCATTGATGATAGCATCACACTCCTCAACACTTACGGCCATGGGTTTTTCGCAGATGACATGTTTTCCCGCCTTGGCGGCGCGGATGCAGAATTCGGCATGCATGCTATTGGGAAGTACTACGTACACCACATCAATGTCATCATTCTTGGCGATATCATCAAAGTTCTGATAGTTGTAAATGTTTTTCTTGGGTATATTGTACTTATCGGCCCATGTTTTTTCTTTTTCCGGGGTTCCGGTGACAATCCCTGATAGGTAACAATGTTGCGCATCTTGCAATGAAGGAGCCAATTGATAGGTACTGTAGCTGCCGAGACCCACTAGGGCAATTCCCAATTTCTTTTTGTCCTGTCCGCTTCCCATGGCACAGGCCAACGGAGTTGTTGCCATAATAGCAGCGGTTCCCATGCCTTTTGCCATTAGGGTATTGAAATTTCTTCTCGATAAGTTTTTCATTGATAACGTGTTTAGTGCTTGCGTATTAAAGTTAACAATAAAGAAATAATAGAAGTGAATGCCGAGTCTTTTTAACAAAGTAATGGCAAGACTGCGCTTATCCAACAAGAAAATGGATGTTGTTGCTACTTTAAATTTTCATCGGTTAGGGTGTTCATGAAAGCGATTAATGCTTTTTGCTCTTGCTCTTCCAAATTCAAGGAATCTGGTGGTAAAGTTTGATAAGGCACATCCAATCCCATACCTTGACCTCCACCAACATTGTAAAAGGTAATTACCTCTTCCAAGGTTTGGTAAACTCCATTATGCATGTATGGTGCAGTCAATTCCGCATTACGAACCGTAGCGGTTTTGAAGAAGTTCCGTTTTTCCTCTACTTTGTAGGGATAATACTGGCCTGGGTCATCATCTAAAATGGGGTCATCAAAACTGGCATTCTTGGGCACTCCAAGATTTTCAAACTCCGTTTCTTCATATTTTGGAGGTACCGTACCATTGAATGCCGGTGGAAAATGACAAGTGGCACAAGCCGCTTTTCCCATAAACAGGTTAAATCCCAATTTTTCTTCTTCTGTCAGGGAACTTTCCAATCCTTGAATGTTTCTATCAAACTTGGAATTGAACGGCGCCAAGCTTCTGATATACGTGGCAATGGCATGCCGAACATTCATATTGGTCATTTCACCCCCATACAGACTGTCAAAAGAAGCCTTATAGGCGTTGTTCTCCCCTACTCTTTCCTCAATGGTATTCAAATCCATGTGGAATTCATTCTTGTCGTTCACCACATTTACAATTTGGTCTTCCAAGCCGGTCGCCCTTCCATCGTAGAACATGGTTTTTTGATATACGGCATAGGATAAGGTCGGTGTATTTCGTTGTAATTCCACTCCGTTAATTCCCAAAGCTTTTGAATGACCATCCGTGAAGGCCTTCTCTTTTATATGGCAAGTGGCACAACTTATGTTTCCCGTGCTGGAAAGAGATTCATCGTTGAATAATTTTCTACCCAGGGCAATTCGTTCGTCATTGATAGCGGGTGAACCAGGTAATGCAAATTTTTTAATGTTGAAAAAATCCTTCGAAAAAATATTGGTTGCGGTGGGATTAAGTGGTCTTGAAGTATTGAGTTCGATCCCCCAATCTTTTGCAGTTAGATTAACCAATTCCAATTGTTTGTTCGTGTGGTCTTTGATAAAAGTGTAGCGGTCAAAGGTGTCAAAATCAACAGATTCCAAATCAGAAATGGTACTGGCAATTTCTTTGGACCACTTTTCGTAGAGTTCGTTATCGGTAAAGGCCTCTTTATAAATACCCAATACCGTTGCAATAGTCTCATAGCTATAGATGGCTTCGTTTAAGGAGTTGGCCAGCATGGGCGAGTCGAACCCGGTGATGCCTTTTGTGGCAATGGTTACGATTCCATCTCGAATCATTTTGAGGTGATGCCTATCTTTTTGGGTGTAGATAATATGGTTTTTCTTGATGAATGGGATTCGGACCTTTAAGTATTTAATAACCAAATCCAGCTCTTTGTTAGACACCTTTTCATCAGCATACAAAAGTTCCTCCAACACTTGATAACTCTTGGGTTTTAACCGTTTGATATCCGTATAATCATCTATTTCAACCTTTAGTAAGTTGGGAGCATTCATGGACAGATAATTTTGATAATCATAGGCAATCAGCATGGGTTCTGCCCTTTTGTACCATTCCCTGCTTTTAAGAAAGTTGGCTTTGTTGTGCTCTAGGGTCTCTGTTGTGTCCAATTTTTGAATGTAGAAGGCGGCACTGTCCAAAGTTTGAAAATAGTGGTTTCTTATTTCTTCAGTGAATAGGGATTCTGCATGGGCACTCGTTACCCGTTTTGGTGCAGTTTTTTCTTTGCATGACATCAAACTGAAAAAAGCAATACAAACGCTAAGGATATTATACGTTGAGAGTTTCATATATGAAGTATTTAAAATGAAGAAAAAGGCTCCCTTAAAAGGGAACCTTTTACAAGAATATTGTTTGGCTATGCCATGTTATCTTGGAAGCCCAGTAATTTTGAATATGACAGAACCTTCCAAAGAAGCGGCAGCTTCATCAATAGCTGTGGGGTCAACAAATTTTGCGCCATCTTCCCTAAAAGTAGCTGGGTTGTTGCTATCGTAAGACCATCCATGCACTTGGGCACCACAGATAAATACAGGTTCGGCAGAACCTAGAACATCGGTCACATCGATCATACCAGTGATTTCCCAGTAAGAGTCAACATTCCCAATTCCAAGGCCGGCTGCGGTTACTTGGTCACATTCCATAACCTCTGTAAAATCACCAGTCATAATATTGTATTGCCAAAGTTTGGCATATCCTTGAATATCTGCATTCAAATCTGCATAGCCATTAGGGTCTTCTTGAACGTAGGCATAGTTTTCGGTTACCACAATGTTGTCGGGAGAGTGCATTCCATCGCCTTTTCCGCCTTCCAAGTCTCCATCTACAACTACGGTAAGCTTAGCGTCTCCGGTTGGATTATCAGGATTCAATTCCAATTTGTACACCCGTCCAAAAGAAGTTCCTCTGTTAGCTAAGTCTGGGTTGTCACCGCGAATTCTACCTGTTGCGTTAAAGAATACGTTTCTGTTGTTCGCGGCAGAACCTCTTTGCCAATCAATATCTTCTATTCTTTGGAATCCAATGGCTACCGAATCAATGGCCTCTTGGTTCAATTCCTCAAGGGTTCTTTCGGTCATTTCTACCCATTCCACATCATATTCGATATCTTCGGCCATACCCATTTCAAATTTAAGACCACCTCCGCCAATAGCAGTTTCAGTAGTGTCCTTGCCACGTAGAACATACAATTTGCCTCCATAAAGGTCTCCCCTGGTTGCAACGTACATTCCAAAATGTGCTGATGGATAAACGTTTTGGCTATCATCATCTCCCATGAAAATAACCGTTTGGGTTGGGTATGCGTCTTTCCCAATAACTACAGCATTCTCAGTTGACCACTCACCTAAAGCAGGCAATCTTTCAGCTTCCACCCTGTCATCAGTAGAGCGGAAAGGATTGATTTTATACACTCCTTTTCCATTTCCACCCCATTCTCCTCCTGAAAGATAAAGAGGGCCAAAACCATGTTCTTCAACCGTAATTGAGGAGCCGGAACATTGCGCGGTAAAGGCTGTAGCCGTAGAGTTTACAATGTAATCTCCCTCCAAAGGTTGAAGGTCAGCGTTGACCCTTATTCTAGCAATGGAATAATCAGCTTCCAAGTTATTGATCAGCGCAAAGGTTCCATCTTCGGCAGGATAGAGCGCAGAACCATCCGTGTAGGATCCAAAAACAAAAGAGGGGTCGGAAGGAAGAATATCAGCAGAGGACATAATCATGTCTACTTGGGCTGTGCCGGCAAATTCGCCTTTAAATTCAAATAAAGTGTTAGGGGTTACGGAAGTGGTAAGTGGTTCAAGTTCGGCGATGGTCAGATCTTCGCCATCCTCGCCATCTTCACCGTCCACACCATCGACTCCGTCAATACCATCACGCCCATCTTCGCCATCACAGCTGGTAAGACCGAACCCAATAATAGAGGTTAGTGCTAATCCAAAGATTAATTTTTTCAAATTCATAATTTAATAGTTTAAGGTTTTCGTTATCCCCAAAACTATTCACGCACCTTTAGAATTTGATTACCTAAATATATTCATTCAATTAAGCTTAATTAAAGAAAATGTTACGCTGTAAAGTTTAGGTAATGTTATTGCAACGTCAACATCTATTTATTGTTAAGACCGCATTCTATCAGAGTTGAGCGGGAATTTCAACCAAAATACTTACTTTTAGCACTGGACTAATTCAACTTAATACTATGAGAAAAATTTATCTTGTTCTTGGCGCAGTTTTATGCGCTTCCCTTACCATTGCCCAAAATCGAAAACTCCCAGTGGATACCACAGTGACCACCCAGCATTCGGTCACTATTAAGGGTGTAAATATCAATTATACTGCTACAACAGGTACCCAACCGGTTTGGGATGAAATGGGAGAACCCATTGCTTCGCTTCACTATACCTATTATACTAAAAACAACGTGAAAAATAGAGCCGAACGTCCCTTGTTGATTTCCTTTAATGGAGGTCCAGGTTCTGGTTCTGTTTGGATGCACTTGGCTTACACAGGCCCCAGAATTCTTAAAATTGATGATGAAGGATATCCCGTTCAACCTTATGGCGTGGACCATAACCCTTATTCGGTGTTGGATGTGACCGATATTGTATATGTGAATCCTGCAAATACGGGATACTCCCGTACCATTCCAGAGACGGGTGAAAAAGTGCAGCGTGAAAAATTCTTCGGGATAAATGCCGATACCGAATATTTAGCGGAATGGTTGAATACGTTTGTAACTCGAAACAATCGTTGGAGGTCTCCAAAATATATTGTGGGCGAAAGCTATGGTGGAACCCGCGTCATGGGGCTTTCCTTGGCATTGCAAAATCAACAATGGATGTACTTGAACGGCGTTATTATGGTATCTCCTGCTGATTATAAGGTGTTCCGTGACAACGACCCCGTTTCAAGCGCTTTAAACCTCCCTTATTTTGCTGCAGCGGCATGGCATCATAAAGCTTTGCCATCGGCTTTGCAGAGTAAAGATTTGTTGGAAGTATTGCCCGAGGTTGAGGAATATACCATCAACACCCTATTGCCTGCCATTGCCAAAGGAGGGTTTATACCAGAAGCTGAACGAAACGAAGTTGCCAAACAAATGGCCTACTATACGGGACTGAAAGAAAAGGACATCATAGATCATAATTTGGTTGTCCCCACCGATTTTTTCTGGAAAGCACTCTTAAAAGATAAAGGTGGATACACCATAGGTCGATTGGACAGCCGTTATTTGGGAATTGACAGACAACTTTTCGGCAACAGCCCAGATTATTCTCCTGAGCTTACTTCTTGGCTGCACAGTTTTACTCCTGCCATTAACTATTACTTGCAGGAAGAATTGGGATTCAAAACAGATATCAAGTACAACATGTTCGGTCCGGTGCATCCTTGGAACAACGATGACGACAATGTTCGAGATAACCTGCGCCAGGCCATGGCCCAAAACCCCTATTTGAATGTTTTGGTGCAATCAGGATATTATGATGGGGCATGTACTTATTTTGCGGCCAAATATACCATGTCGCAAGTGGACCCCAGCGGTCGCATGAAAGACCGATTCGATTTTAAAGGCTACCGTTCCGGACACATGATGTATTTGCGAAGAGAAGATCTTCAAAAGGCCAATGATGACATCAGGGATTTTATTTTACGAACCCAGGCCAACGGCAAAAGTGCAAAATACTAATCGATTCATCTTTAGAAAGTAAGGCAGGTTTAGAACCTGCCTTTTTTATTTACATTTACAACAATTGCACAATCAATTTTAACTAAAACCGCACATTTTGAAAGTACAAACCTTAATTTGGACCATGGCATCACTGTTAGCGCTTTTAAATCCGAACAAATCCTCGGCCCAAGATTGGCCCAATTTGGAAAAATACAAAAAGGCGAATACTGAATTATCCGCTCCTACTGAAGATGAAAACCGGGTAGTCTTCATGGGCAACTCCATAACCGAGGGCTGGTCCAATGCCAACCCTGATTTCTTTAAAAACAATCCGTATGTCAATCGCGGAATCAGTGGACAAACCACCCCGCAGATGCTTTTACGGTTTCGGCAAGATGTTATTGATCTTCAACCTAAAATAGTGGTTATTTTGGCCGGCACCAATGATATAGCAGGTAATACCGGTCCCATGACTTTGGAACAGATACGGGATAATATGCTTTCCATGGTAGAATTGGCAAAGGCCAATAATATTTTTCCCATTGTCTGTTCTGTGCTTCCAGCGTATGATTATCCATGGCGACCCGGTAAACAACCCAACATAAAGATTCCAAAACTCAATGCATTGCTCAAGAACATGGCTAATGAACAAAGAGTGATGTATTTGGATTATTTTTCAGCCATGGCCGATGACCGCAATGGACTTCCCAAGGCATTGACCACTGACGAGGTCCACCTGACCAAAGCCGGCTATACCGAAATGGAAAAACTGGTCAAGAAAGCCATTGCACAAGTCATTAATAATGAAGACTAATCTCTTTTTTGTAGTTGTCTTTTACACATTATTCGGTTTTGGTCAAACTGAAATTAAGGTACTGCCAGCATTGGAAGTACTCAAAGAATTTGACAAAATCAGGGACTTTACCATGGATGACAGTGGTTCGGAAGCCTACTTTACCATCCAATCCCAAACCGAGGATGTTTCGGTGATTTCCTCCTCTTCCAAAACTGGTGATGAATGGGGAGCACCGATGATTGCTCCCTTTTCAGGAACCTATAAAGACATGGAACCATTTTTGTCTCCAGATGGATTACGGCTTTATTTTGTGTCAAACCGCCCATTGCACGATTCCATTTCCAAAACCAAGGATTTTGATATTTGGTATGTGGAACGGCTTTCAGAAACCACGGCTTGGTCGCAACCCATTAATATGGGAGAACCCATCAATTCGGAACACAATGAATTTTATCCGGCTGTTGCCGAAAATGGAAATTTCTATTACACGGGAGACCGCCCTGAATCTAAAGGTGAGGATGACATTTTCTTTAGCGAATTCAAAAATGGAACGTACTCAGAGCCTATTTCCTTAAATGAGAGCATAAATACTAAAGGCTATGAATACAATGCCTACATCTCTAAGAAAGACTCGTATTTGATTTTCGGGGGCTATAACCGAGAAGATGGTCAAGGTAGTGGGGATTTGTACATCAGTTTCAAGAATACTTTGGGCGAGTGGTCCAAAGCCAAACCGCTGCCCCAACCCATCAATTCAAAACAAATGGATTATTGCCCCTTTGTGGATGAAACCAACGGCACACTCTATTTTACCAGTCGAAGAGTCTCAAATCCAGATGGCCCCATTCATACGATGCAATCCTTGCTTCAATTTCTTAATTCTTACGAAAATGGAAACAGTAGATTGTACAAGATCAATATTGATATCACCAAATTTCGACCATAGTTACACGATTTTATGCCATTTATAGCCGCATATCTACTAGGCATACAAAAATCAACCGGGCTGTTCATCCTTGACGATCTTTTGTATATTTGGATTTCAATTGTATTTTAGGTGGAACTGGTTGGAAATAAGGAGACTACAATTGCAGTATTGCCCTTCCAAATTATTGGGGCAGAAAATGCTATGAGCCCTATTATAAAAGGGTTTACTGAAGATTTAATCATCAATTTCTCGAAGTTTAACGGACTATCGGTCATTTCCCAATATTCCACATTGGGCATTTCTGATATTTCCGATACCGAATCCATTTCAAAATTAGGAGCAGATTACCTCATAACAGGAAGTTTTAGGCCCCTTGAAAAAGGTTATAGGATAGGGGTTCAACTCATTAGAAATAAAGATAATAGAGTGGTTTTTGCCGGAAACCATGACGAGGCTTTGGAAACCGTTCTAAATGCACAGGATACCATCACTCAACAGATGGTGAATGTCTTACAACAACAGATAGAACATGATCTTCTCTCCTATTCCTATAAAAAAGAATCTGTGGAGCTTGCTGCCTATGAAAACTGGCTTCTGGGAATAAAAGAATTGAAAAAAGGTACTGTTGAAAGCGATTTGGTCGCTCGCCAATATTTTGAAGCTGCTTTAAAAATAGATCCCTTGTTCGCAAGGGCATACACCGGTATTTCTCTTTCCTACTTTAACGAATGGAGCTGTCAGTTATGGGACCGTTGGGAAGTCAGCCAAAAAGGAGCCCACGATTATGCCCTCAAGGCCATTGAACTGGATGAAAGCGATTATATATCATTGGCTGTTTTGGGCAGAACTTTCTTGTATTTGGGAGATTATGACAAGTCTGAACATCTCTTAAGAAAATCATTGCGGATGAATCCCAATGATGCTGATAACCTCATTTTGATATCCAACTGCTTTGTTTGGTTGGGATATTTACAAGAGGCCGAAGAACTGTACATCAAGGCCCGCAACCTAAATCCACTGCATCCCGAGGCTTATCTTCCCATTGGCATGCTCATCTATTTTGAAAAAGGAGATTTTAAGAAGGCCATTGAATTAGGGGAAAAAGTGGCCAATATTTCTATTTGGACGGATTTCACCGCATTTTTGGCCGCGGCCTATTACCACCTTTCCCAATTTGACCAGATGAATGCATACTGGAAAAAGTATCTGGAGCTATACAAAAAGAACATTAATGAGGGTAAGGAAGGTACCAATAAAGAAGCAGTAGACTGGCAAAAAGTGGTCAATCCCTATAAGGTTGAAAGCAATTTGGAGCCATTTTGGGAGTTTATGTATGGAGATGCTCCAAAGAAAACCGCTCCATCCACTGTTCCAAGAACGGGAGACGTCACAAAAGGAAATTTTATTCCCAATGGTGATTTATGGGAACTCTCTTATTTGAATCTCTCGGCTGCCATAAAAGATTGCAAAGGCCTACATGACATTGCAAAATTACTGGAACAGCCCGAAACACAATTCCATTGTACCGAACTCATGGGTGTGGTTTTGGAAACCGGTGGAACTTCCATGATCGATGACCAAGCCTTGAAGGAGTACAAAGAAAAAATCCACTCCTTGAAAGCAGCCATTTCTGATGCCGAGGAAATGGGACTGTATCAAAAGGCTGATGAATTCAAAGAAGAGTATGAGGCCTTGGTGGAGCATTTATCACAAGTGACCGGATTATCCAATAAAATTCGGAAAACAGGATCTTCAATTGAAAAAGCTAGGGCTGCGGTAACATGGCGCATTCGCAATGCGATCAAAAAGATTGAAAAAGTACATCCTCAATTGGCCAAACATTTAACCAACTCCATCAAAACGGGAACCTACTGCAGTTATGAGCCAGAGACACCACACGAGTGGACCGTTTAATGCTACTTACAGCGGTTTCCTTACAATGTAAGGCGAAAACTTTAGCCTATAAGGTTGAAACAACAATCAAAACAATATAGAAATGCTAGAGATTATTCAAAATTTGCCAAACCCCTGGGCCGTGCTCATCGACCCTATTTCGCTCATTGTATTGGGAATGTATGGGGTGTTGATGCTTTGGGAGGCCCTTTTTCCTGCTAGGGAATTGCCAAAAGTAAAAAACTGGAAACTGAGGGGCTTGGTATCCTTCGGAGTGTTTTTTTATCTGTCCACTTATTTCCCATTAATTTGGGACACTTATTTGGTGGATTATCAAATCTTTGATCTAACTGCACTTGGAGCTGGTTGGGGTGCCTTTGTCGCCGTGATGATCTATGAGTTCGGACTCTATGTTTGGCACTACGCCATGCATAAAAATGATAGACTATGGAAAATCTTTCATCAAATGCACCATAGTGCCGAGCGTATGGACAGTTATGGAGCCTTTTATTTTAGTCCTATGGACATGATCGGTTTTTCGTTGTTAGGTAGTCTTTGTCTAGTAGTGGTTGCCGGATTTACACCTGAAGCAGCAACACTTTTTATTTTGATTACCACCTTTTTGGCCATCTTTCAACATGCCAATATTAGAACACCAAGATGGATTGGTTACATTGTTCAACGACCTGAAGCCCATACCATTCACCATGCCAAGGGAATACACGCTTATAATTATTCTGACATTTCCCTTTTTGATATCATCTTCGGGACTTTTAACAACCCAAAGGGTTATGAGCATGAAACCGGGTTCTATAACGGTGCATCAAAACGGGTATGGGAGATGTTAACCTTTAAAGATGTATCAAAGAACGAGGCTTAATGAAGCTTGGAAAAAGCATAAAATTTTTGCCTATATCACTGCTGATGCTCACTATATTTTTGACTTCATGCAGCAAAAATGATGACAGTATTGGTCCTTCTCCCATCCCAGAACCTGGAGATGAAGTGGTGTATCTTCCCGTTGTGGTCCATGTGATCCACAATGGGGAAGCTGTTGGGGAAGGTCCAAACCTTTCAGAGCAACGAATTTTGAGACAAATAGAAATCCTGAATGAAGATTATAGAAGAAAAGTGGGGACCAAAGGATTTAATGATCACCCCGATGGTGGGGATGCCCAAATTGAATTCGTATTGGCAAAAAAAGCTCCCAATGGAGCACAAACCAACGGGATAAATCGTATTGATGCATCCCAAGAAAATGTTCCTGATTTGGGGTACAACCAAAATCATTATGCGCAATATGCCTATTGGAACCCCAATGCATACATCAATATCTGGACCACCCCATTGCCAGAATCAGCCGTTTGTTTGAGTCTCGGCAGTGCTACAGGACCAGAAACA